>WLIM01000075.1 GCA_009702205.1 Actinomycetota bacterium
CTGTGTCAGTAGCGGAAGTGCCGTACTTTGCAATAATTTCTTTTTTAACTGATGGTTGTAATGCCATTTTGGTACTCCCTTTACTTTCACGAGGGCCTCGGTGTGATTCACGAAGGCTCGATTGCTCGCTTGTTGTTGGGCAAGGCTACCAGCGTGATTTGATCTAACGAAATCCGACCAATCTGCCCCTAATTTATGCGGGTAAATCCAGTGAGTTCTGCGGCAGTATCGCAATCCGCCTTCATCTGTACTAATAGAGAGTCCAGTGAATCAAATTTCAAGGTATCACGAAGACGATGCGTAAATTCAAGTTTTGCAACTTTGTCATATAAATCTAAATCTTTCTGATCAATGGCATACGCCTCAACTTGTCGCCCACGCACACCAGGAAAAGTTGGATTTGTTCCAATTGAAATAGCCGCAGCCCATTTCTTATCTTCAACAGTTAGCCAACCAGCATAAACACCGTCAGCAGGAATACAAGCAAGTGCATCAAGACCAATATTCGCAGTCGGATAGCCAATTTCACGTCCACGTTTTTCACCGTGAACAACAGGACCAACTAAGTAATGGTTTCTAGTTAAAAGCTCTGAAGCGCGCTCAACTTCGCCATCAAAAATTAAACCGCGAATTCTGGATGACGAGATTGGGTTTCCGCGATTTTCTGAGAGCTTTACTATTGTGGTTTCAAATCCCTTATTTGCGCTCTTTAAATAGTGCGCAGTTCCTTGTGCCTTATGGCCAAAGGTAAAGTTTTCACCAACCACAACATGAGATACGGATAATTTCTTAATTAAGATCTCTTCTATAAATTCATCTGGACTGAGTGCGGCAAACTCTTTGGTGAAATCGATAACTACAACATCATCCGCGCCATGCGCTTTAAGTTGAGAGATTCGATCTGCAAGTGGCAGAAGTTGCATAGGTGTTCGCTCTGGCGCAAAGATTGCAGTCGGATGCGGATAAAACGTTAGTGCAATAACTTTTCCGTGAACTTTTGCAGCCTTAACTAATTCTTGGTGGCCAGCATGAACGCCATCGAAGATTCCGATAAGCACACAATTTTTAACTTCGGCCACCTGACTATTCTTTCACGCTTACAAGGGTTGGGGTTGCAACCATTTTGCCAGCAATCTCTTTATCCAGGAGAAGGGCGGTGAATTCTCCGCTCTGATCCAGCGCTGCAACTGGACCATCTTTTTCACTAGCTGAAATAGCACGACCAAATGAAATTTCACTTGATTCCATCAAATCAATAGTCCTAGTTGGCAAGATACGCGAAATACCAGCTGCGACCGAAATTGAATTAGCAACACCTAACTCACCGCACTCAGCAATTTCAAATGGTGATACCAAAGTTCGCCGCAGCGAAGTTAAGTGTCCACCAACCTGTAATTCTTGACCGAGATCGCGCGCAATTGCCCGAATATAAGTTCCGGCGCTACAGGTGATCTCAACTCTTACATCTAGGAAATCACCGACTCGAATAAATTCAATAACTTTAATCTCTGAAACATTAACTTCACGCGCCGGAATATCTACTACTTCCCCATCGCGAACTCGCTCATGCGCCCGCTTTCCATCAATTTTTATAGCCGATACGGAACTCGGTTTTTGCATAATATTTCCGACAAATTTTTTAAGGCAGGCGCTAACCAACTCTTCGCCTATATCTGCTGCACTCGTGGTTTCAAGAATTTCACCTTCGCGATCATCAGTATGAGTGCTCTGTCCAAGGCGAATAGTTGCTTCATATTTCTTTGTTCCATCAGTTACATATTGGAGAAGTCTTGTGGCTGAACCAATACCTAGAACTAAAACACCTGTGGCCATTGGGTCGAGAGTTCCGGCGTGACCCACGCGTTTAGTTTTAAAAAGTTTTCTGGCACTTGCTACGACATCATGACTTGTTACGCCAGCCGCTTTATCAATAAGCAAAAAGCCATTCATGATTAATTATTCGTCAGCGTGCTTGTAAGGATCAGCTTCGCCAGCAGGTTTTGCACCTTCGCGTGCTTTAGCAAGTTCCGCATCTTTTCTGGCTACTTCAAACAGTAAGTCATTCATTGCAGATGCGCTCTCTTGCAATCCATCTTGAAAGAATTCAAGTGTTGGAGTTATGCGAAGACCAAGAGTGCGGCCGACTTCGGTTCGCAACATTCCGCGAGCTGAATTCAGTGCAATCGCCGTAGCGCTTCGCTCTGCTTCATCACCGAGAACGGTATAAAAAATAGAGGCTTGTTGAAGATCGCCAGTAACTCGAACATCGGTAAGAGTTATGAAACCCAGGCGAGGATCTTTAACCCGGGTCTCAAGTGCTTGCGCAACTATCTCTTTAATTCGGTCTGCGACCTTGAGTGCACGATTGGATGCCATTTGTTATGCGCGCTTCTTCTCGCGTAACTCGTAGGTCTGAATGATGTCGCCAACTTGAATGTCTTTGAATGAACCAAGGCCGATACCGCACTCGTATCCATCCTTCACTTCAGTCGCATCATCCTTAAATCGACGCAATGAATCCACAGTTAAGCCTTCGCCAACTAGGACACCATTTCGAAGAGTTCTCGCCTTTGAATTACGTTTGATAGTTCCATCTTGGACCAAGCAACCGGAGATATTTCCGAACTTGCTTGATTTGAAGATATCGCGAACTTCCGCATTTCCGAGAACAACTTCTTCAAACTCTGGCTTGAGCAAGCCTTTAAGTGAAGCTTCGATCTCTTCAATTGCATTGTAGATAACTGTGTAGAAACGAATTTCAACGCCTTCAGCTTCTGCAAAGATTGCAGTTTGTGGTTCTGGCTTAACGTTGAATCCAATAATTACAGCTGTTGATGCCGAAGCAAGAGTTACATCGCCCTTTGTAATTGCGCCAACGCCACGGTGGATAACGCGAAGATCAACTTCACTTCCAACATCGAGTTGTAGCAATGCATCTTCGAGTGCTTCCACAGAACCAGATACGTCGCCCTTAAGAATAAGGTTAAGTGTGCTGATCTTGGATTGCTCCATGAAGTCTTCAAGTGAAACCTTCTTGCGAGTCTTAGCAAGTAGCGCATTTCGCATTGCTAGTTGACGCTTCTCTGCAATCTGTCGAGCAGTTCTGTCATCCTCGGCAACAATAAATGAATCGCCAGCGCCAGGAACGGAAGTGAATCCAAGAACCTGAACTGGACGTGATGGTCCCGCCTCAGTTACGGCATCACCATTTTCATCCAACATTGCGCGAACGCGACCATAAGCACCGCCGGCAACAATTGCATCTCCAACATGAAGTGTTCCGCGTTGGACTAGAACTGTTGCAACTGGACCGCGACCCTTATCAAGGTTTGCTTCAATAGCAACACCGCGTGCAACATCATCGGCAATTGCGCGAAGATCGATAGCAGCATCAGCAGTCAAGAGGATTGCATCGATTAGATCATCAATACCTGCACCTGATTTTGCAGATACGTTAATGAACATTGTTGTTCCGCCGTACTCTTCTGCAATTAAGTTATATTCAGTTAATTGTTGACGAATCTTGTCTGGGTTTGCACCCTCTTTATCAACTTTGTTAACTGCAACAACAATTGGAACATCTGCTGCTTGAGCATGGTTCAAAGCTTCAATTGTCTGAGGCATAACTCCATCATCGGCTGCGACCACTAGAACCGCAATATCGGTTACCTTCGCACCACGTGCACGCATGGCAGTGAACGCTTCGTGACCTGGTGTATCGATGAAAGTGATTGCACGATTTTGACCTTCGTGATCATGGTGAATTTGGTATGCACCAATGTGCTGAGTAATTCCACCTGCTTCTCCGCGACCAACTTCGGTCTTGCGAATTGCATCAAGCAAGCTAGTTTTACCGTGATCAACGTGACCCATAACCGTAACGATTGGCGAGCGCACAACGAGGTCTGCTTCATCAATGTCAGCTAGTTCTTGATCTAGATTAATATCGAATTGTTCTAGAAGTTCACGATCTTCATCTTCAGGACTAACAACTTGAATTTGATAACCAAGTTCTGCGCCAAGAAGTGTAAAAGTGTCTTCATCTACTGATTGAGTTGCAGTAACCATTTCACCTAAGTGGAATAGCGCTGAAACTAACGCCGCTGGATCGCCGCCGATCTTCTCGGCGAAATCCATAAGTGTTGCACCACGGCGCAGACGAATTGTTGTCTTCCCATCACCGTGCGGAATAACTGCGCCACCAAGTGATGGTGCCGCCATATTGTCGAACTCTTCACGCAACGCTTTCTTACTCTTATGCGCTTTGCGAGATTTTCCGCCTTGCTTACCGAATGCTCCTGCTGTTCCTCCGCGTTGATGGCGTCCGCCACCTTTTCCTGCTGGACCACCAGTACTTGGTGCACCAAATGAAGGTGCGCCACCGGCGTTTGGTGTGCGATAAGGAGAGTTAGGTGCGCCAGTTGTTTGACCTGGACGTGAATTATTTGTTGGCGATCCAGTTGCTGGACGACCTTGTTGCGGACGTGCTGCAAAACCTGGACGCACAGAACCTGGGCGTGCACCTGACATTGGTGGACGTTCACCTGGACGTAATGGACGTTGTGCAGGTGGTCGTGGCATTGCATTTGTTCCAGAACCAAAAGGATTGTTACCAGCACGTGGTGGGCGCGGCATAGCAGGAGCGCCAGAACCGAAAGCGTTGTTGCCAGCACGTGGTGCGGAAGGTGCAGCTGGTGCAGTAGGTGCGGCAGGTGCTTCGCTCTTTGGTGGTGCTACTGGAATTTCACTTTGAGCTTTTGAAAGTTGTTCGCGCGTTGATTCAGGAAGTGCTGCAAGTGCAGCTTCAATTTCTTCGGCAGTTGGAGTCGCCGCTTTCTTTGCAGCAGTTTTCTTTGCGGCTGCTTTTTTGACTGGTTTTGGCGCAGCCTCTACTGCTTTTAGATCTGGAAACTTATCCATCAACTTGCGCACAACAGGTGCTTCAACAGTTGAAGATGCAGATCGAACGAACTCGCCAACCTCTTGTAACTTAGCGAGGAGCTCTTTGCTCTCTAAACCTAATTCTTTTGCTAATTCGTAA
>WLIM01000076.1 GCA_009702205.1 Actinomycetota bacterium
GAGCTACACCGCTGATATATGCGGCGAAGATCATTCCTGTTGCGATTGCAGGTCCGATTGCTGATAGGCCATAACCGACCAGGTTGAGTGTGCCTTCCATTGTGTTGCCTTTCTGTTCGTGTTACTTAATAGCGGAAGCTAATAAGTGGGTATTAATTTTTTGATCTAGTGCTCATCCGCCAATGCGCCGGCGATGAACAAAGCTGTTAGCAGGGTGAAGATATATGCCTGCAGGCATTGGACCATGAACTCAAAGAAAGTCATTCCGATACCAAATGCGAAGGCAAAAGGTGCAATTAGCTTCAAACCAATCACGCCCTTAAGCATGTGATCGCCGCCCATAATGAATACGAGAAGTAGCAAGTGGCCAGCAAACATATTTGCAAATAGACGAAGTGAAAGTGTTAGGGGGCGAACCAAGAAGAATGTTGCAACTTCAATTGGAGTAAGAAGAATGTAAACAAACTTTGGAACACCTGGCATAAATGCGATGCCCTTTAGATATTTTCCAAGACCTTGTTTCTTAATTCCAACGTAGTGGAAAATTACGAATGAGAAGATCGCAAGAACATATGGGAATGAAACGTGGGACATTGCTGGGAATTGAAGGAAAGGAACAATTCCAAATACGTTATTTGTGAGAATAAAAGTAAAGAGCGTGAATAAGAATGGAACGAATCGCATGAATTCGTGGCCAATGATTTCTTCGCCAATTCCATTTCGCACAAATGCATAAACTGATTCGCCAGCGAATTGCAGTTTATTTGGAACAACCAAGGCTTTGCGTGAGGCGATGATGAAAAATACTGAGATTAGGACGACTGAGAAGAGAACTAAAAGAATTGGCTTAGTTGTGAACTCGTTATTTCCAAAAACTGGTGGGAGGTTGAAGTCGGCGGTGCTTGGTGGGACGAATCCTTCACCACTCTCTGCAAACGCGAACTTGCGCACAAACACTCCTGTAATTAGTTAGCTTTTTGGGAAGTCATGTGAATCTGGCGCAACACTATTAGGAGTCCGCCTAAAACCAAAACTGGAATTGCCTAATTCCGCCCGAAGCGAAGCCAGGTCAGATAGAGCGAAGAGCCAGCTCCTAAGAGGAGTCCCCCAAGGAGGAAGAAGTTCTTGTCCAGCCAGTTGTCCAAAGCCCAGCCGATGCCACCCCAGATAATCAGACCAGAGATGAGATAGCCGAAGATTGACCACATTGCGCCCTCTTCATTGCCTCTACCCATAACTTATTCTCCAGACTTTAAATCAGTTGCCGTGCTCGGATTTGAGCCCTTAGTTTGCGGCAAAGGTAGCGTAACGCGCAAATTTAGAAAGGCCCGGATCTCCCCGGCTAACCAAGCTGCGGTTATTGCAAGAGCCGATATGGCAAATGTTGGTCTATCTACAGTTTCTGGAGAGGTTGTCTTGGTCACTACAAGAAGCAATGCGCCCATTAAAATTACTTTTGCAAAATAAGAGAACATCGCCAGTGCCATCGTCGCCATTGGATCCAAATTGGTTGAGATTTTTGAAATAAATAGATGCACTGAGAAATAAAGAATCACGGTTGCACTTGCAAGTAGCGCCCCCCAAAGACCATTGCTGCCTCGAATTATTGCTCCGAGAGCGATACTCAAAATTGCAATTACGGATGCTGGAATTAGCGCACCGCGCCAAAGACCGGTCTCACTTTGCTGTGACATTTGTCTTTATCCAATTCTTCTTGAAAAGCGCCAATGAAAATATAAAAATTGAGAGTCCGAATAGCAAGGCCACCCAGATTGGTGCGAAAGCTGCGACAACTGTTGGGAAAGCAAACATTGCAGTCCACGAATAAAGAATTGCTGATGTGCGACGATGTGAATTTCCCATCGATAACAACTTGTGATGAAGGTGTTCTTTATCTGCTGCAAAAGGCGAGCGACCCGCACGAAGTCTTCGCACAATCGCCATCCCTAAATCGATTAACGGGATAGCCAGAACTGTGAAGGGCAGAAGTAATGGAAGAAGGGCAGAGCTTGAACGTTGGCTGGTGATTGCATTCACATCGATCTGGCCAGTCAAAGTAATCGCTGCTGCAGAGAGCATTAGCCCTAAGAACATTGCTCCTGAATCCCCCATAAAAATTCTTGCCGGGTGGTAATTGTGTGGCAGAAAGCCGATACAAATTCCAATAATTACTGCGGTGAAAAGTGAAGGCGCTCCTGCGCGGTTCAAGCCATTTACAACTGCCAAAAGGTAAGAGAAGCCAAAGAAAGCCATCGCGCAGATTGCGACAATCCCTGTTGCTAAACCATCTAATCCGTCTACAAAGTTAACTGCATTTATAACAACCATGACGAAAAGAATTGTTATTAATTGGCCAATGCTTGGCGGCAGGATATAAATACCATTTATCGGCAACCATAAAATTTGGACGCCATGTAGCAGCAAAATTCCACCAGCTACGGCTTGTCCTGCGAATTTGGTAATCGAATCAAGGTCATACATGTCATCTAAAGCGCCAAGAATCATGATGAAGGTTCCAGCTAGAAAAATTCCGGTTGACTCTCTACCAAAAGACTTTGCCACCAAAGGCAGATGATTCACGACTAGGAAAGATATGGACATCGAGATCCACATACCAATTCCACCCCAACGAGGTGTAACAACTGTGTGGGTGTCTCTAGATCGCACGTTGATGAAAGCGCCAGCCTTCATTGCTAAATCCTTAATAAATGGCGTGATTAAATAGCAAAGAGTTGCTGCTAGAGCAATCGTTAATAGATATTCGCGCACGAGTGTTTATCTGGATTATCTGGCGTAAATTGGAAACTTTGCAGTTAAAGCATTTACTTCGCTTCGGATTGCAGCTGCCTTACTCTCATCGCCACCATCTTTAATTGCACGAGCGATAAATGATGCAATCTGCGCCATCTCGCCAGTTCCCATACCTTGAGTAGTTGTTGCCGCTGTTCCAACTCGAATTCCACTAGTGACGGCTGGAGTCTCTGGATCGTAAGGAATCGCATTTTTATTTAGAACGATTCCGGATGCGCCACAACGTTCATCTGCAATTTTTCCATTTACGCCAGTAGCGCGAATATCAATAAGAGCTAAATGGGTTTGAGTTCCGCCAGAAACCGCGCGCATTCCCTCTTTCTCTAAATCAGCAGCAAGAGCTTTAGCGTTAACAATTACATTCTTGGCATAGCTCTGGTATTCCGGAGTTGCACACTCTTTAAGAGCCACAGCTTTCCCAGCAACGGCGCTCATGATTGGGCCGCCTTGCATTCCAGGGAATACTGCCTTATCAATTGCGGCTGCATGTTCGGCCTTAGAAAGAATCATTCCGCCTCGTGGCCCACGCAGAACTTTATGAGTTGTAAATGAAACAACATCTGCATATGGAACTGGCGATGGGATAGCTTTTCCTGCAACAAGACCAATGAAGTGAGCAGCATCAACCCACATGATTGCGCCGACTTCATCACAAATCTTTCGCACTGTCTCAAAGTCAATCAAACTTGGGTAAGCAGTTGCGCCAACGCAGATCATCTTTGGCTTATTTGCTATAGCAGTGTCGCGCAATTCATCGTAATCAATTAATTCATCTTCTTTGCGGACGCCGTAGGAAACGATGTTGAACCATTTTCCAGAAAAGTTAACTTTAGAACCATGAGTCAAATGGCCACCGTGCGGGAGCGACATTGCAAGAACGCTATCCCCTGGCTTTGTAAATGCTTGATATACAGCAACGTTTGCACTTGCACCTGAATGTGGTTGCAGATTTGCGTGCTCGGCACCAAAGAGAGATTTTGCGCGTTCAATTCCAATTAACTCAACTTTATCTACTTCTTCACAACCACCGTAATAACGCTTACCTGGATAACCTTCGGCATACTTATTTGAAAGTGTAGAACCCATCGCAGCAAGTACTGCTGGTGAGGTGAAGTTTTCGCTGGCGATTAATTGCAGACTCTGTTGTTGGCGCTTTAGTTCGCTAAGCAGCACTGCTGCGATATCTGGATCTTGCGCTAAAAGTGCGTTGAAATCTGGGCCGTAGAACGCTTCGCTTGTTTTCTCAGTCATGGCAGAACCTTATTCGTTTGGAAGTTGGATTGCCGAAGCGACTTTCCTTAAATCCTCAAGTGTGAGCGCTCCAACACGATTTACTACCAATTTTCCGCCTTCCAGGGCCACCACTGTGGAGGCCAGGCCAGGTTGAATCTCGCCAATATCTATTGCAGCAAGGTCGTGGTGATTGGAAATTGAAGATACCGAAGGCGTGCCGGCCGATGCTGCAATTGCAATTGCTAGTGGCCCGGTTTCACGAATCACTTCTAGAACCTGGTTTTGATCAGGAGATCTAATTGCAAATGTTTCTAAGTTACCCCCATCACCAAGATCCCAATTAAGTGATTGGTTTGGTTGCAAGATAAACGTTAGAAGGCCAGGCCAGAACGAGTTCGCAAGAGTTTTAATATCTGGTGTTAAACCTTGAGCAAGACCTTCGAGAGTTTGGGCGCTTGCAATTAAAACTTGCGCCGCAATTCCAGGTGGATCATTTCGCAATTGATGTAATCGATTAACAGCAGGAAGACTAAATGCATCGCAGGCATAAACGTAGCTATGCTCGAGCGGAATGATTACTACTTCACCTCTTTTAATAGCTGCGATGACTTGAGCGCTCATGCTAAATCCTCGATCACCTTTGCCAGTGCCCCATCTACCAATGCGTGGATCGAAGTGCCTTCAGGTAAATAATCCTCCGAGAAAATTTCACCGCGCTCGTGAATCGCATTTACTAAATCACCCCGGCTAAAAGGAATAACAGCTTTCACTTCAATTCTCGGCCTAGGCAATGAAGATTCAATTGCGGCAACAAGAGTTTCAATTCCAAATCCAGTTCGAGCCGAGAATGCGAAGCTATTAGCTTCTTCGCGAAGCAATTGCATAATCATTTCTGGTGGCGCGATATCTGCCTTA
>WLIM01000077.1 GCA_009702205.1 Actinomycetota bacterium
ATTGTTGCAGGGTTGCGAGGATCATCTTCTGGAATACCTTGTTCAACTTTTCCTACAAGGTCAGCGCCAACATCTGCTGCCTTTGTAAAGATTCCGCCACCAACGCGCATAAACATTGCAAGCATCGCTGCACCGAAACCAAAACCTTCTAGGACCGCTGGCGCATTTTCGCGATAGATGGCAACAACTAGTGATGCACCTAGGAGCCCAAGACCAACAGTGGTCATACCAACTACGCCACCTGTGCGGAATGCAATCTTTACGGCATTTGCCGCAGACTTTTGGCGAGCAGCTTCTGCAACGCGAACATTTGCGCGAACTGCAAGCCACATTCCGTTATATCCAACTGCGCCAGAAAATAGGGCGCCGAGAAGGAAGAAGATTGATCGACCAAGTCGAATATCAAATTCTCCGGGAAGTGCGAATAGCAAGAAGAAAACTATTCCGACGAACCATGAAAGAGTTTTAAATTGACGATTGAGATATGCGGCTGCACCTTCTTGAACGGCGGCGGCAATCTCCTTCATTTTTTCAGTTCCTTCGCCAGCTGCTAAAACTTGAGCGCGAAGTGCGTAAGCAATGGCAAGTGCCACTAGCGAAACACCTAGAACTACATAAACGTAGGTCAGGTTGGAACCAGTTACATGGACCAGATTTTCCACGAAGATCTCCTATAAGTGTGCGTCGATGAACACAGAGCTCCATCTTTAGAGCTCATGAGAAGCGAAAGATTACACATAGAACCGCAGCGAGATGCAAATAAATAGGTATACGTTAAAAATATGTGGGTATATTTGCCGTTCTATGAACGTCCTTCACGCCTTTAATGCTGAATCTGCCATTAACTCATTCGGGCTTGCGGGCATCTTTTTAATCCTCTTCGTTGAAACTGGCCTACCCATTGTCATTGGGCTGCCGGGCGACTCACTTCTATTTATGGCCGGCCTTGCCGCATCTGGCACAGGCGCAGTCATCAAGATTCATCTCTCCATCCGCGAACTTGCAATCGGCGCACCGCTCTTTGCTATCGCTGGATCGCAGTTCGGCCACTGGCTTGGTTTTACATATGGCAGTCGATTATTTGGCCGCGAAGATTCCAAATATTTCAATCCTAAGAAGTTAAAGAATTTGCAACGGTGGATTGATAAATATGGAATTGGAAAGATGATCTTCTTGGGAAGATTTATTCCGGTAGTCAGACACCTAGTAAATCCTGCGGCTGGAATAGCAGGAATGGGTTATCGAAAATTCTTTGCATGGAATGCATTTAGCGCAGTCGTCTGGACTCAAGGATTTATTTGGGGTGGGTATGTATTGGGCGAGAAACTTAAGGGTTCGGTAGATAAGTATGTTCTTCCAATTGTTGCGCTAATTGTAATTATTTCAATCGCGCCAATTATTTGGGAAATATTTAAAGAATGGCGAACTCGTAAAGATTTAAGTTGAGTTACAAACCTAAATCTGAAAGTTGATATGCTGCTAAATATTCAAGTCCGTTTTCTGCAATTAGTGGCGCTGCGCCTCGTTCAACAATAACTGCAACACCAACAACAATTGCACCTGCTTCTTTTAGCGCTTCTACTGCAGTCATAACAGATCCACCAGTTGTTGACGTATCTTCAACTGCTAAAACTCTGCGACCTTTGACATCCGGACCTTCGATGCGACGCTGTAAGCCGTGTGCTTTTTCAGCTTTACGAACTACAAAAGAATCTAATTTTCTGCCTTTGCTAGCTGCAACATGCATCATTGCTGTAGCGACTGGATCTGCACCGAGTGTTAAACCACCTACTGCATCAAAATCCCAATTTTTTGTTAAATCCAACATAACTTCACCAACAAGTGGCGCTGCTACTGAATCAAGAGTTACGCGACGAAGGTCTACGTAGTAGTCCGCTTCTTTACCGGAAGATAAAATAACTTTTCCGTGAACAACGGCCTTTTTTAGAATCTCTTCTTTCAATTTATCGCGTGAATTCATGCGTGAACCTTAGCCTTCTTCCTTATAAACCACGATTGTTTGCTTGCCTTTGCGCACCAGCGATTTAGGAGGATTTGCTTCTAAAAGCGCATCAACTTCGGTGCGAAGTTTTGCAACTTCGATGGCCATTGATGCCACCGCAGATTCCAATTCCATTATTCGCTTTATGCCAGCAAGATTGATTCCTTCGCCAACAAGGCGTTGGATATTTCTAAGCGATGCGATGTCGCGAAGTGAATAACGTCGCCCACGACCAGATGCTCGCCCTGGGGAAACTAATCCCATGCGATCGTATTGGCGTAGCGTTTGTGGGTGCATTCCTGAAAGTTGGGATGCTATTGAAATTACATATACCGCTTCATCATCTGAATGTTCATCGTTGCTCATTTTTATGCCCTCGCCTTCTGAGCTAAATCAATGCGGGGATCAAATTCTTGTGTTGCTTGCGCGAATGCTTCGAGAGCTTCTTTTGCTTTTCCATCTACGCGTTGTGGAACCTGAACTTCAACTGTAATCAATAAATCTCCAGTGCCACGAACTGTCTTAACGCCACGAGACTTAATTCTAAGTGTGCGGCCATTTGGAGTTCCTGGTGCAATACGAACAGTGACTTCATCTCCATCTAGTGTTGGAACTTTTATATCTGCGCCAAGCGCCGCTTCAGCAAAAGTTACTGGAAGAGTCATAAGCAAATTTGCATCACTCCTAGAAAAAACTGGATGCTTTACAACATTTACAGTTACAAATAAATCGCCCGGACCTGCTGGTCCCGAACCGCCACGACCTTTAAGTTTTATCTTCGCGCCATCGTTTATGCCGGCTGGAATTCTTGTTGTGACTGAATTTGCTTTGCCACCATGTGACGCTAATTTAAGATCCAGTTCAGTCCCATAAATTGAATCTCGAAATGAAATAGTTGTTGTTGCGGTTAAATCTGGCCCACGTCTTGGACCCCGTCCCGCACCAAAAATTGTTCCGAAAATATCTTGGCCACCGCCACCAAATAGATCAGAGAAATCTGCGTTTTGAAATCCACCGCCGCCAAAGTTTGCACCGCCTGTTGGTATGCGTCCGCTCTTGAAGGCATCCCGCATTTCATCGTACTCAGCAAGCTTTTTATCATCAGATAAAACTTCATAAGCTTCAGAAACTGATTTGAACTTCTCTTCGAGCTTCTTGTCGCCCTTGGTTTTATCTGGATGTAGCTCTCTTGCAAGCTTGCGATACTGTTTTTTTACGGCAGCCGCATCATCGCTTTTTTTGACGCCAAGGATCGAATAAAGATCTTTTTCGTATAAATCCTTGGCTGCCATTTTAATTAACTCGTCGGATCAGTAACCGCAACACGTGCCGGACGAATTACGCGCTCTTTGAATTTAAAACCAGGTTGAAGAACTTGAGTAACAAGAGTTTCTTTAACATCTGGTGATGTTGAATGCATAAGAGCTTCGTGAATATTTGGATCAAATGGCACATCGACATCTGCAAATTGTGAAAGTCCTAGCTTGGTTGTGATTGCAAGCAATTGATCAGCGACGGCTTTAAAACCACCAGTTAATTCACCATGTTCACTAGCACGCGAAATGTCATCCAAGACTGGAAGTAGTTCTGATAACACAACAGCTGTTGTGATTTCGTTTGCAGTGATTCGATCGCGATCAACTCGCTTTCGATAATTTGCATATTCGGCCTGCACTCGTTGTAGATCTGAAGTTAGTACAGCAACTTCATCAATCTCTACTTCTGCAAGAGCCTCATTTACCGCATCAGAGAGCTCTTGATCAGAACTCTCTGGCGCAGATTCTTGTGGATCTATTGTCACTTGGTCTCTTCAACAATCTCGGCATCTTGCACACCGTCATCGCCTTGTGGCGCTTCTGCGGCTGCAGCATTTGCTGCATAAAGCGCAGCACCTAATTGTTGTGAAAGCTCGCTGACTTTCTCTGTTGCTGATTTAATTGCTGAAAGATCACTTCCTTCAAGCGCATTCTTGAGATCTGCAATTGCAGTTTCAACTTCGCCACGCTTTTCAGCGTTTTCGCCTTCAGCGAACTTTTCAGCATTATCTTTTAAGAACTTCTCTGTTTGATAAACAAGTGAATCACCAGTGTTGCGAACTTCGGCTTCTTCGCGACGTTGTTTATCTTCATCAGCATGTGCTTCGGCATCCTTCATCATGCGATCAATCTCTTCCTTTGAAAGAGCAGATCCCCCGGTGATTGTCATTGATTGTTCTTTACCGGTACCTAAATCTTTCGCAGAAACGTGAACGATTCCGTTAGCGTCAATGTCGAATGTAACTTCGATTTGTGGGATACCGCGTGGTGCTGGTGCGATACCTGTTAGTTCGAACATGCCTAGGCGCTTGTTGTAAGCAGCCATTTCACGCTCTCCCTGGAAAGCTTGAATTTGAACTGCCGGTTGATTGTCATCTGCGGTTGTGAAAATTTCTGAACGCTTCGTTGGGATAGTTGTGTTTCGTTCAATCAACTTTGTCATAACGCCACCTTTGGTTTCGATACCAAGTGATAGTGGAGTTACATCTAAAAGTAGAACATCTTTAACTTCACCTTTTAGAACACCAGCTTGAAGAGCTGCACCAACTGCAACAACTTCATCTGGATTAACGCCCTTGTTTGGTTCTTTTCCGCCAGTTAAATCGCGAACTAAATCAACCACTGCTGGCATACGAGTTGAACCGCCAACTAGAACAACGTGATCAATATCTGCAATTGGAATTCCCGCATCTTTTAGAACTGATTGGAATGGCTTCTTGCAACGTTCAAGTAGGTCTGCGGTCATTCCTT
This sequence comes from Actinomycetota bacterium, assembly GCA_009702205.1. GTDB lineage: Bacteria > Actinomycetota > Actinomycetes > Nanopelagicales > Nanopelagicaceae > AAA044-D11. The sequence continues at coordinate 4,789 of WLIM01000077.1, forward strand.
GGAATTGTGCACGTGTAATTGTTTCATCCAAGAAAAGTGGGTTCTTCTCAGCATCAACTGTGATGTATGGAAGATTGATTGAAGTTTGTTGTGAAGAAGATAATTCAATCTTTGCCTTTTCCGCTGC
>WLIM01000078.1 GCA_009702205.1 Actinomycetota bacterium
GCTTCAAAGATTTAGCAATCACTAGTTTCTATTCAACAACTGGAGATGAGATTGCGACAAAATTTATTGAACCAGTACTTGGAAAATCGGTCGCATTCGATAGATTAACTGGATACTTCTCGATTCATTCAATTGTTTCAGTTGCTCGTGGCTTACAAGGCTTATATGCGAATAATGGCAAAATGAGACTTGTTATTGGAATTCATGACGTTCCAGCTGAGCTCATAAGTGCAATGTCTCTCGGGCAATTGCTGCCAGAAGATTTGGTTACAAAGTATAAGAACCGACTTCTTTCAGAAATTGAGCTCTTGCGGGATGAAGCTCAGAAAAGTGCAATCTCTGGCCTTGCTTGGTTGATGCGGCTCGGTATTCTCGAAGTTAAAGTGGCAGCTCCGAGAACTTCACGCGGGATTTATCACCAAAAAAGAATGATATTTAGAGACAAATTGGGCAATGTCATAGCAGGCACTGGCAGTCTAAATGAAACCATGGGTAGCAGAGAAAATGTTGAAGAAATGCAATTCAATCTTTCCTGGCAAACTGGTTTTAGCGGTGTCGATTTGTTGGTGCAAAGTTTTGAAGAAATTTGGGCAAATGAAGCTGTAGAAGTAAGCGTATTTGATTTGGATGAAGAATTCGCAACAAAACTTCTTTTGAAAACTGGAAATCCACCTAATCCGTATCTTGTTTCAGAGGCAACCGATGCGGTTGAGGCAAGTAAAGTGCTTGAGCTTGCAAGAAGTGGAATTGCATTTACTCCATTTAACTTGTCTTCAGCCGTCCTTTATCCTCACCAGGAACGCGTCTTTGCTGAAGCATTGAGTCGATGGCCAGTTAGAGTATTAATGGCGGATGAAGTTGGTCTAGGAAAGACGCTAGAAGCTGGCACTGCAATTTCGTACCTTCACAAGTTTCATCAAATTAGGGACATTACAATCTTGGTTCCTGCTGGATTGATTAGACAGTGGCAGGAGGAACTTTGGAAACATTTTGAATTGGATTTTTGGCGGTGGGACTCCGGAAACTCCGCTTATGTTTCTTCGCTCGGTGAATCAATAGGAAATAGTTTTGCTGGATCAAACGGGATTAAAACTCCAAGATTAAAAATCGTTTCAGCTCAGTGGGCCAGAATGAAGCCACACGAATTTACTAAACTTCGACCCGAACTACTCGTTGTAGATGAAGCGCATGCAGCTAGAGTAAGTGAAACCAAGTACGGAACAAGTTCTACGCAGCTTTGGAAACTAGTCAATGAAATGAGTACAAAGGTTCCTCATTTAATACTGCTTACCGCGACTCCTATGCAGGTTCATCCTTCCGAATATCACGGCTTGCTTGCTTTGCTAGGTTTACCTGAAGAATGGCGAGATTTTCAAAATTATGAAGAGTCATTAAGAATAATTGCCGGATCTAATGAAAAACCAACTCTTCAGCGCTCTTCAACTCTGGCAAATCTAATTGTTTCAAGTGTCGAATCCAACGACTGGATGCCGGCATACCTATCCCAAGAAGAAATGCTCCAAATTATGAATCTAAGAGAGAAAAGTAACCAGAGTCCATTAGAGGGCGCTAAATACGTGATGGCGGCCTTTCAATCTTTCAGAACAATCCTCATAAAACTTCACCCTGGTCATTTTTTTACTTGCCGAAATACAAAATCAGGACTGCAGCAATTTGGCTATGTATTCCCTAATCGCCAATTTAGTTCACCGGAAATAGTCATGCCGCAAAACTTGAATAGGTTTGAAAGTGGGATTGAAAACTACTTGTCGGGTTTTTATGGGAAAACAGAGGAAGCTCTAGTTCCGAAAAGCAGATTCCCTATTGCTTTCGCTAAATCGAGTTATTACCAACGGTTAGTTTCTTCACTTTATGCTGCAAATCAGAGCCTTCATCGTAGGCGGGCGAAAATTCTTGCTATCTCAGATTCCATAAACTCTAGTGGATTTGATCTTGGCCTAGCTCAATTATCGGACATTGTGCAGGAAGAGGATTCAGTTTTAGAATCGAGCTTCTATGATGATTTAGATTCAAAACTTTCTCTTCTTAATGATTCTGAAATTGAGAGAGTGCAAGTGAATGCTCGACAAGAGCTGCTTCACATTAATGAACTGTTGGCTATTTTAAATGCAGAGGGCGAAGATCTTCCAAGCATTGACCCAAAATTTAGCGCAGTTATGAAAGAGCTAGAACTCTTGCTTAAGCAAGGCCCTGTTTTAGTCTTTTCACGTTATACGGATACGCTTAAAGGCTTCCTTTCTTTATTTGAGAAATCCTCTATGGCAGCAGAAGTAAATGGTTACAGTTTCTATACAGGGGGAGAAGTTTGGATAAAAACTGCTGCAGGAGTTTCTGAAGCAACGAAAACGGATGTAACTGATGCCCTTGATGAGCAACAGATTTCCGTAGTCTTCTGCTCGGATGCCGCTTCAGAAGGATTAAATTTACAATCTGCTCAAAGCATTATAAATATAGATGTCCCATGGAATCCAGCTCGGCTGGAGCAAAGAATTGGACGTATTGCACGACTTGGACAAAAAGCCGAGACCGTAAACATTGTCAATGTTTGGTACCCCAACAGCATTGAAGCAAAGATGTATTCCAAATTGTTAGAGCGGAAAGATGACTACGAACTTGCAGTCGGTGAATTTCCGGATATTTTTAGTGATTCAATTCGCAATGAAGTTACAGAACTTCTTAATCCAGGTAATCCAGTTACAAGTAATCTTGCTGCAGATTTAGTAAATCTTCGTCAAGATTTCCAAACCATCGCACTCAAGGAAATTTGGGAGTCTGAAGTCGTTGACTATCCCGCTTCAAGAGAAATGAGACAAGATTTTGTTGAATACACGCATTCAATGCTTGGTAAATCCAATTCGATAGATGCATTTTCAGCAATTTCGAGTGTCCCAGGTAACCGCAATTCAATTGGCCTAAACCATGAAGCATTAGACGTTGCCGCAAATTATCCAATCAGTATTGAGGTTGCTTTGAAGCAAGATTTATTCGCATCATATATTGGAGATAAATTTATCGCCTTCGCGGTATCTAATAATCCGGATGTTTATCGATTGCTCAAGCCACTTTCTATAGGAAAGCTTCTTAGGACAATAGCGGGAAATGATTGCCTCACGGTTGAAGATTTAGGATCAGAATTTAGTACCAGTGCTGCCGATTTACATCTACGTCAGTTCATTCAAAATCTACCAAACGTCCCACATCACCTCCTGGCCAAAACAATATTTGAAAATGCCCCTTCAGCGCCGGAGATAACTGGACAAGTAAGTTTCATTAATTTAGGAAAGATTGGTGGTAGCAATTGAAAGTTACAATTCAAAAGCCTACTTGGTATAAAGCAGACTTAACTTTGGAATCAGTCGAAGCAATAAATTTACTTAATGGCGTATGGCGGGAGGCATGCAGCCATTTTGCTGCTACCACGAGTACAAAGTTGGCAAATGGGAAAAAGGCACCCATGGGCATTCAACAATTTATTAATGAAGTAATCGATGAACGTTTTCTTGAGGCAGGTTGGGAGGGGAAAGACGCAAAGTTTAGAAAAGGTGAGACGTGGGTCTTGATTTCATTTCGACATCAGATGAGTCTTGGAAGTGATCTTTATAATGCTCTGTGGTTGTGGAAGCGAAATGGAGTTAAACAAGCACTACTTTTAGCTGCTACATTGGATTTTCTTCGCGTGATTACCCCACTCGATGCAAACAGTTTGACATCTTTTGAGCGGTACGCAGGTGCAATGTCGCAGATGATAGGTGCATTCGAACCTCCAATAGTTATTGGCGCTCTAGAACCAAACTCTAAACTCGAGCCCAAAGTGGCTGAATTAGTGTTTGGTAATCGTATAAAGCCAACTAAGAGTTAGTTTTTCGAATCTCACTCGCAAGTACTGTGCCGACTTTTTGAATTAATCCAATTACTAGAGCGTTACCCATAAAAAATGCGCGTCTTGCGTCTGAAATAAGTGATCCATCTTCAAGTGACTGTGTCCAGTTGTCAGGGAAGCCATTTAATCGCTCTAATTCAATGGGCATCAATCGTCGGTAACCACCCTTCGTTTGAATGATATGTTTAAAGCGCGAAGGAGAAGTGCCACCTTCTCCGGTCAAAATTGTGCGGCTGGGGTTGGTTAAAAGATCAGGAAATGCCATTTTGCCCTCAGCGTAGTTATATTTTGTGCCACTCCCTTTGTGTGTTCGCTCGATGCTCTTAGCGCCTTTGAGGTATTGCCATTCTTTCAATCGCTTTCCCTCAATCCAATATTCATCTGGAACTTGTGAATCTGGGACGAGAATATCCCCAAGCACCATGGGCGTATCGGCCACTTTTGCTACAGTTTTAATTGTGTGCGCAACGCCATTGATAAAGTAACCAGCGTTTAGAAAAGGACTTTTTCCTCCACCTTTGTTGAATTTTGAAGTTAATACATCTGCCGTGTCATGTAATTCAATCTCATCTTCAGCAAGTTTCAACTTTTCAAGAGGCAGAGCACGAGCAAGTATCCCTTTTTTCAGAATTACTTCTTGAGGGTCTAAGTTTGAGGTACCACGCTTAATCCTTGTCGCAACGATAAAAACTCGAATACGACGTTGCGGAAAACCGTACTCTGCCGCATTCACAATTCGCCATTCAATTGCGTACCCTTCATCTCCGAGCGTCTTTAACATTATTGCAAAATCACGGCCACGTTGGTTCGAGGGGGATTTCAGTAGTCGATCTACATTTTCAAGAAATACAAATTGTGGTTTACGAAGTTGAACAAGCCGCAAAATTTCCCACCAAAGCACACCCTTTTTACCTTTAAGCCCTTTCGAAGAGTTTAGAGTTTTTGCTACCGAGTAATCTTGGCAGGGGAATCCTCCAACGAGTAAATCAA
>WLIM01000079.1 GCA_009702205.1 Actinomycetota bacterium
ATATCGATTAGCGCGCGCAGCTGTTGCGAAAAATATTCAAATTAAAGTTTTGCCCGGGCCAAGTGCTGTTACCACCGCGCTTCTGCTTTCAGGGTTACCAAGTGATCGCTTCTGTTTTGATGGATTTCCACCTCGCACAAGTGGCGCCCGTAAGACTTGGTTTGAAAGCCTTGCTAATGAAGTAAGAACAATAATTCTCTTTGAAGCACCGCATCGCTTGTTGGAATGTCTCGCTGATGCAAAATCTGTTTTTGGTCCAAACCGTCTAGGTGCAATTTGTCGTGAGATGACAAAGACTTATGAAGAAGTTATTCGTGGTGATTTAGAAACTCTGCACCAATGGGTAACAGACCGCGAGATATTGGGTGAAATAACTTTAGTAATTGCGGGCTTCGACCCAGATTCACGCCATTTTGCAACTGCCGATTTAATTTCTGAAGTCTTAAAGCAAGAAGCTGCTGGAATTTCGCGTAAAGAGGCGATTGCCGAAGTGGCACGTATTACCGGGATGCCAAAGCGCGATGTCTTTGATGCAATGGTTAGTCACAAATCGCAAGATGGGCTAGGTAGGATAGAGCCATGAGCGCCGAAAAATCTTTCTACTTAACGACGCCAATTTATTATGTAAATGATGCGCCACATATTGGCCATGCCTACACAACTGTGGCTGGCGATGTTTTAACAAGATGGCACAGGCAACGCGGTGAAAGTGTCTGGTTCTTAACTGGAACAGATGAACATGGCGAGAAAGTTATGAATACTGCCGCTGCAAATAACGTTTCACCACAAGATTGGTGTGATCGCTTAGTTGAAGATGCCTGGAAGCCAAATTGGACTGCGCTAAATATTGCAAACGATGATTTCATTCGCACAACTGAGCCTCGCCATGAAGAAAGAGTTCAGCGCTTTATGACCCTGTTGAAAGATAACGGTTATATCTATGCTGGAAAATTCGAAGGTCCATATTGCATTGGCTGCGAAGAATTTAAATTGCCTGGAGATTTAGATGAAGGCAAGTGCAAGATTCATGGCAAACCTGTAGAGATGCTCTCTGAAGATAACTGGTTCTTTAAGTTATCTGCATTTGTCCCACAATTACTTGAACATTACAAAAACAATCCGCAGGCATGCGAGCCAGCAAGTGCGCGCAATGAAGTAATTGCATTTCTTGAAAGCGGAGTTCGTGACCTCTCAATTTCTCGCTCGACTTTTGATTGGGGAATTCCAGTTCCATGGGATACCGATCAAGTTATTTATGTCTGGTTTGATGCGCTCCTAAATTATGCAACCGCAGTTGGTCTTGGCGATGATCCCACATCAGAAGGTGGCAAGAAATTCGCACAAACTTGGCCAGCAGATGTTCATTTAGTTGGAAAAGATATTCTGCGCTTCCACGCAGTTATTTGGCCAGCAATGCTTATGGCTGCAAATGTTGAAATACCTAAGAAAGTTTTTGCGCATGGCTGGTTATTAGTTGGCGGCGAGAAGATGAGTAAATCAAAGTTAACTGGAATCGCACCAAGTGATATCACTGATCACTTCGGAGTTGATGCTTTTAGATATTACTTCTTGCGCGCTATTCCATTTGGTACTGATGGTTCATTCTCTTGGGAAGATATGTCTGCCAGATATACGAGCGAACTAGCTAATGACTTTGGAAACTTAGCATCACGTTTAATTGCGATGATTGAAAAGTATTGCGAGGGTGTAATTCCAGCAATAGCGAAAGACGCTGGTTTAGCTGCGCTACTTGAGACAACAGTTCAAGCTGCCGATAAGGCGATGGTTGCTCTCGATTTCCAAGGTGGAATCAATGCGATTATGGATTTCTGTAAACGTGTAAATGGTTATGTGACCGAGAAAGAGCCTTGGGCAATTGCAAAGGATGAATCGCGAACATCAGAGCTAAATGAAGTTCTTTATAACACCGCAGATGCAATTCGCGCGCTAGCAGTTCTCTTGCATCCAGTAATGCCAACTACAACGCAAACACTATGGGAAGCTCTAGGCGCAGAAGCAACTCTTGGAAAAATTAGTGAGCAGAAAATTTCGGATGTTTCGACTTGGGGAGTTTTGCCAGCAGGCTGCAAAGTTACAAAAGGCGCAGTCTTATTCCCAAGATTGGAATAGCAAGTGGCTGATCGTCATAATCGCGACATTGATCGCCAACCTGCACCACTTCCAGAACCGTTAAGAGTTAAGTGTGTTGATGCACATGCACATATTGAAATTGTCACAAATACCGAAGCAGATGCTCCCGAAGTTGGCAGAGTTCTTGAAGATGCCAGAAGCGTTGGAATCGATCGCATAGTTCAAGTTGGATATTCGGCTGAACAATCGCAATGGTGTGTAAAGATGGCAGAGAGCTGGCCAAATGTTTTAGCGGCAGTTGCGCTCCATCCAAACGAAGCGCCAGTTGTTGCAGATCTAGAAGCTGATTTAGCAATAATTGAAGAACTTGCAAAACATCCAAGAGTTCGAGCAATTGGTGAAACCGGTTTAGATTTCTTTAGAACCGAGCCAGCTTTGCAGGAACGTCAGAAATATTCCTTCCGCAGACATATTGCGTTGGCCAAAGCGGTCGATAAAGCTTTAGTAATTCATGATCGAGATGCCCACCGTGAGGTACTGGATGTACTTGATTCCGAAGGTGCGCCAGCAAAAACAATATTCCATTGCTATTCAGGTGACGCCGAGATGGCCCAAGAATGTATTGAAAAAGGCTACATTCTTTCATTCGCTGGAACACTGACTTTTAAGAATGCACCAGCACTTCGCGAAGCGGTAAAACTTGTTCCACTTGAACAATTATTAGTTGAAACAGATTCACCATTTTTAGCGCCAATGCCACATCGAGGTTCGTTGAATACTCCAGCACAGATTCCAACAATTCTGCGATTCATGGCCGAAGAGCGCGGTGAAGATTTGGATTTACTTGCAACTGCAATCTCAAATAATTGTGAACGCTTATTTGGATCTTTCGCTTAAATGAGTGGCTTATTAGGCGCAGCCGAAATTCGCGAGATCGCAGAGCGAATTGGCGTTCGACCAACTAAGAAGTTAGGCCAAAATTTTGTTGTTGATGCAAACACTTGTCGCAAAATAGTTAAGAGCGCTGATGTTGGCCCGCAAGATATTGCACTTGAGATTGGTCCAGGTTTAGGTTCTCTCACACTTGCCATGCTAGAAAGTGCAAAATCGGTTATTGCAATTGAGATCGACGATCGACTTGCAACAGAACTTCCTGCCACTGCAGATCGCCACGGCTTTGATTCCGCAAAACTAACAATTATCAATGCAGATGCGATGGCAATTTCCGAATTACCAGAAAATCCCACGGTATTGGTTGCAAATCTTCCTTACAATGTTTCAGTTCCCGTTCTGCTTAGATTTCTAGAACTATTTCCGACACTTAGATCCGGAATTGTTATGGTCCAGAGTGAAGTCGCAGATCGCCTAGTTGCAAAACCAAATAGCAAAACCTATGGCAGTCCATCGGTAAAAGCTGCTTGGTGGGCGGATCTAACTTCTGCCGGAACTGTAAGTCGTTCAATATTCTGGCCCGTACCAAATGTTGATTCCTCACTTGTTCGTTTTGTTCGCCATCCAAATGCTGGCGATGAGGTTTTGCGAAAAACAACCTTCAAAATAATTGATGCAGCATTTGCTCAACGCCGCAAAATGATGCGGGCCGCGCTTAGCGACATCTGTGGTGGTAGCGCGGAAGCTAGTGCTGTTATTGAAGCAAGTGGCGTTGATCCAACAATCCGGGGAGAAGCGCTAGAACTGGCAGATTTTATAAAGATTGCGATTACGCTTTCTAAATGAGCACTCGCGGAGTAGTTGTTCGGACCCCAGCAAAGGTTAATTTGCAATTGGCGGTTGGCCCTCTGGGCGAAGATGGTTTCCATGAAGTGACAACAGTTTTCCAAGCTATCTCACTCTTCGATGATGTCAGTATTAAATTTGCAAAAGAAAATTCTGGAACAACACTTACACTTTCAGGTGCCACATCTAACGGGGTTCCAGTTGACGATGAAAATTTAGCAGTGCGTGCTGCAAAGTTAATGGCAGAGAAATTTGATTTAACATCTGATTTGGCTATTCATTTAAAGAAAGAGATTCCAGTTGCAGGCGGTATGGCTGGCGGTAGTGCGGACGCAGCAGGAGTAATTGTTGCAATGGATGCACTCTTTGAAGTTGGTCTTTCGCGAGATGAAATGGAGGCCATTGCTGCGCAACTTGGCAGCGATGTGCCATTTGGAATTTGCGGCGGAATAGCGATTGGTCGTGGTCGCGGTGATCAATTAACGCCTGCTCTTAGCCGCGGAAATTATCACTGGGTATTGGCGCTCTCTGGCCAAGGACTTTCAACTCCCGCGGTTTATCAAGAATGTGATCGGTTGCGCGAAGGTTTAGATATAGCAAGGCCACAAGTAAGCGATTCGATGATGCAGGCACTGCGCGCAGGTGATGCAGTTGCACTAGGTGCGGCGCTTTCAAATGATTTACAAGCTGCTGCATGTTCATTGCGTCCAGCACTTCGTTTAGTTTTAGATGTGGGACGCGATTACGGTGCACTTGGTGGAATCGTTTCTGGATCTGGCCCAACAGTTGCATTCTTGGTTGAAGATGAAGAACGGTCGATGGATTTAACTGTGGCACTGAGTTCTAGTGGCGTTGTGGCCGGAGTAGTGCGGGCCAGTGGCCCAGTACATGGGGCCCGGGTAGTAGAAACGCTTTAAAGTTTGGTGGTATCGATAGTTATAGGGGAGAATTCAGGTTCCGCCATTGTGTAGTGGCTAGCACATGGGCCTTTGAAGCCCAGGGTCCAGGAT
>WLIM01000008.1 GCA_009702205.1 Actinomycetota bacterium
CCCCAAGTTGCGGCCAAGGCTTTAGTTTCTGGGTGTACAAAATGTTCATCAGTAAATGCTCGACTCGATTGCAGCAACATTCGAATCAGATCAAATAATCCTTCGGTTCCAATCGCGCGCCAGGTTTTATATAAAGATTTTGCTGCAGCAAATGATGGAAGTTCAGTTCCCAATATTGGAAATAGGTGTGGCGCGAGTGCGCCAAGCTTTGTTGTTAGCGCCTTCCAGGATTCAACATCTCCTGGTACCACTCGAGTTAGGGTTGCAATGTTTGCATCGCGGTCCATAACAATCCCAATTGATTTACCATCAGGAAATACCGAACAATAAGGTTTTGCAGATGGAACAAATTCCAGACCATTTCGAATTAAGTCATCTTTCAGGGCAGCCATAACTCCACCACCAGCGAATAGGCTTAAGTTGGTCGCAAATAAATCATGTTTAAAGCCCGGCAATGTAATTTCTTCGGTTCGAACGGCACCGCCAAAAGCATCGGCACTTTCAAGGACTGTTACCGATTTACCTTTCTTAGCAAGCAAGGCCGCTGCGCTTAATCCATTTATTCCAGAGCCGATAATCACGATTTTAGACATAAGCGATCTTCTCACGATTATTGACGGTCGGACAATACCCGCAATAGATTTCGGTCATGACTACAGAACAAAAATTTGATGCAATCATCGTGGGCAGCGGTATCAATGCTCTTGTTGCGGGCGCAGTCCTAAGTAAATCTGGCTGGAAAGTTTTACTCTGCGAACGAAATGAAACTGCTGGTGGTGCAATCAAGACAGTACAAGCAACTCTTCCCGGTTATACCCACGAATTGCTTTCAAGTTGGCACCCACTTTTTGTTGGCGGTCCTGCATATGCCGAGTTGAAAGATGAATTAGATAAACGAGGTTTGGTTTATAAGAACACAGAACTTCCAACCGGAGTTGTTTGTAGTGATGGAACTGCGATCCTTTCGACTAATCCAGAAATAACTGGCGCAGAGTTTGCGCGAATTGGTGATGCTGATTCTTGGTCACAAATGATGGCTGAGTTCACTCCCAAATTAGATTTGGCATTTGGATTACTTGGCGCAGATCTATGGCGCAAGTCTTCGCTGAAATTAGCACAAAGCGCACGCAAGCGCTTTGGCAATCGAGGTCTTGTTGCAACCGGCGCTGAACTTCTTGAACCTGCCGCACCTTGGTTAGATCGTCAATTTAAATCACCGGTGAGTAAAGCTTTGTTAGCGCCGTGGGCACTTCACAACGGACTTGGTCCAGATGATGCGAGCAGCGCATTCATTACCAAAGTTATTTCCGCGGCTGTTGCATTTGGTGGAATGCCTGTACCTGTTGGCGGCGGTATTAAATTAGTAGAAGCTTTAACATCAATAATCACCGATGCCGGCGGCCAGCTACTTACAAGTGCAGATGTCACAAAAGTTATTGTTGAAAATAAGCGCGCAGTCGGCGTGAAGCTTGCAGATGGCAGAACTTTCGCAGCTGCAAAAGCGGTAATAGCATCAACAACACCTCAAGGGCTTTATCAAAATCTCTTAGCTGGCGAAGAGATTCCTGCCGAGATAAAAACATCAGCAGATAACTTTCGATATGGTCGTGCCGCTATTCAGATCCATCTAGCACTTAGCGAGCCTCCAGTTTGGAAGAGCGATGCCCGGATGAAAGATGTTGCAATTGTTCACGTTCTTGACGGGATGAATTCGCTCTCAGAGTCGGTGAACGCTTCCAATCGTGGATATCTACCTGCACGACCAACAATTGTTGTAGGTCAACCATGTGCAGTAGATCCATCTCGCGCACCTGCAGGAACTTCAATTATTTGGATACAACTTCAAGAAAATCCTCGAGTTATCAAGGGTGACTTAGCCAATGAAATTAATCCAGGAGATGGAAGTTGGAATGAAGAACGCTTGAATGCGTATGCCAATCGCGTACTTGCCCAACTTGGCGAAGAGATTACGAATCTCAAATCTGCAACTGTCGCAAAGATAGTTCTTGGACCACGCGAAATTGAAGCGATGAATAAGAACTTAGTTGGTGGTGATCCTTATGCTGGTGATTGCAGAATTGATCAATATGCACCATGGCGTCCGCTTTCTGCCGCTACTGGCCATCGCACTCCAGTTAAAGACTTATGGCATATCGGAGCATCAACACATCCAGGACCAGGACTTGGTGGCGGCTCTGGATTCTTAGTTGCAAAGCGCTTAACAAAGAAGCGCTTTGGTAAGCGCTAAAAAATTAATAAAAAAAGCCCGCCAATAACTGGCGGGCTTTTTAATTTCTACTTCTTACTTAGATACCAACGCAAACACGCGAGTTGGTGAACCTGAACCGCCAACAATCTTTAGTGGTGCAGCAATAACAATTGCACCAGTTGTAGGCAACTTATCTAGGTTGCGAAGTTGTGTTAGACCGTACTTGTTATTTCCAAGTAGGTAGTTATGGCAAGGGAATGGAACTTCCATTCCAAATGCTCCACCTGCGTCGATACCAACAGTTTCAACTCCTAATCCAAGAATGTCGCGCTTTGTTGCAAGAAATTCTGCGCAAGCTGGTGGAAGACCTGGGGTATGAGGACCATTTTCATCAGCATTAGCAAAAGCTTTTGGATCATCACCAAATTTTGACCAACCAGTGCGGAATAGAACCCATGCACCCTTTGGAATTGGTCCGTTAGCTTTTTCCCAAGCTTCGATATGTGAAACTTCAAGAAGGAAATCTGGATTAGCGGCAGCTTCCTTAACGAAATCTAGAACTACTGCTGGCCCAACTAAACGTTGTGGTGGAATTGATGCAACATCGTCGCCATCTTTTCCAGTGATCCAGTGGTTAGGAGCATCTAAGTGTGTTCCAGTGTGTTCACCGGTGTGGAAGTTATTCCAATACCAAGCTGGACCGCGATCGTCATACTTAGAAATTTCTTCTAATTGAAATGGCGCAGTCTGACCAAATGGTTCTGGAAGAACAAGTATTGGTGTGTTCGAATGCAGAGGTGCGGTTAGGTCTAAGACCTGGACTGCTCCTGATGCAAGATCATTTGCTAGGGCATTTAGGTTTGCCATATTTGTGCTCCTTCTTGTTATCGGTTTTAAAGCCTTCCGCGCTTTCGCTTCGCAGGGGATTGAGATTAGCCTTGAGTTGGCCGTATTTCTAGGTTTGACGACCGTCAATTTTGCCCAAGAGCCTTCAAAGCTTTGTCATTTAGCACACACTTTAAGTCGCCCAAATCTCCTAGACAGGGCACACTGCGCGTGCGACGATTACCGAGTATTTTTTGCCCCTCTGGTGGAAACCAAAGAGGTGGCACTGAATTTAAAGGGAGAGAAATGGCCGAACGTTCGTTTGCTACTGAAGTTGGAAAACTTCGCGCTGGCGAGGGTGAAGAATTTTTTGGCGAAGGAATCCTTGCTGTAACCAAGGCGCTTTTGCAATCCGGTGTGGCATATGTTGGTGGATATCAAGGTGCGCCAATTTCACACTTAATGGATGTGCTTGGCGATGCTAAAGAAATTTTGGATGAACTTGGAGTTCATTTTGAAAACAGCGCATCCGAAGCAACTGCAGCAGCATCACTTGCCGCATCTGTTTACTATCCATTGCGCGGTGCTATTACTTTTAAATCAACAGTAGGAACAAATGTGGCTTCAGATGCGCTCGCAAATCTTGCATCAGGTGGAGTTACTGGTGGCGCACTAATTATTGTTGGCGAAGATTACGGCGAAGGTTCTTCAATTATGCAGGAGCGTTCTCATGCTTTTGCAATGAAATCTCAAATTTGGTTATTGGATCCAAGGCCAAACCTAACTGCAATCGTTGATTCAGTAGATGTTGGTTTCCGACTTTCAGAAGCAAGTAACTCTCCAGTGATGCTTCAACTGCGTCTTCGTTCTTGCCACCTACATGGTCGCTTCATTGCGAAAGACAATGTGAAACCAGAATTCACACTTCGCGATGCGATGGAAAATCCAATTCGCGATACAAATCGAATTGTTCTTCCACCAGCAAGCTTTATGCACGAACAAGAGAAGATTACAAAGCGTTGGCCGGCAGCCGTCAAGTTCATAAAAGATAATAAAATCAATGAATTCTTTGCTGATGGAACTCAAGACTTTGGAATTGTTATGCAAGGCGGTTTGTACAACACTGTAATCCGCTCACTTCAACTTCTCGGGCTTTCTGATGTTTATGGAAATAGCAAGATTCCGCTTTATATTCTCAACGTCACATACCCAATAATTGATGATGAAGTTGTTGAATTTGCTAAGAATAAGAAGGGCATTCTTCTAGTTGAAGAAGGTCAACCTGACTACATCGAGCAGAATATAAATGCTGTACTACGTCGCGCTGGTGTTCATACCGCGCTGCACGGTAAGGATCTCTTGCCAGTAGCCGGTGAATACACACCTGCCTCTGTCACAAAAGGAATTCTTGATTTTGTTAAGAAGTTTGGTCCGCAATTGCTTGATGAAACAAATTTGCCAGCAATTGTTAGACCAGATGGGGATAAGCCAAACTCGATTAAGTCAGTAGCACCAACTGAACAAATTCATGGCCGACCACCATCATTCTGTACCGGATGTCCAGAGCGCCCAATCTTTACTGCTTTGAAATTAGCGGAGAAAGAAACTGGAAAGCATCACATCTCTGCCGATATTGGTTGCCATCTATTTTCAATTTTGCCGCCATTTAATATCGGTGCAACGACAATGGGTTATGGACTTGGAGTTGCAGGTGCATCAGCTCTACACGATTTAGATAGCGATAAACGAACCATCAGCTTTATGGGTGATGGTGGTTTTTGGCACAATGGTTTAACAAGCGGAATTGGTAACGCAGTATTTAATAAGAGTGATGGCGTCGTAGTTGTTGTCGATAATGCCTATAGCGCAGCAACCGGAGGACAAGATGTTCTCTCGTCGCAAGCAGCAAATGAAATTAGATCAACCAAGCATCCAATCGAACGCGCAGTGCGTGGAATTGGCGTTGAATGGGCAAAAACAGTTTCAAATACTTTCAAAGTAAGTGAAATGAAGAAAGTATTTAAGGATGCGCTAACTACAAAAGAACTTGGGCCAAAAGTTATTGTTGCCCAGAGCGAATGCACGCTTAACCGCACACGTCGTGAACGTCCAGCAATGGCAAAGCGAATTAAAGAAGGCAAGCGCGTAGTACGTGAACGATTTGGTGTAGATCCAGATACTTGCACTGGTGATCACTCTTGCATTCGTTTAAATGGCTGCCCATCTCTAACAATTAAGTCGAATCCAGACCCAATGCGCAAAGATCCAGTGGCAACAGTTCTAAATACTTGCGTAGGTTGTGGACTTTGTGGCGAAGCAGCACATGCAGCAGTTCTCTGCCCTTCCTTCTATAAAACATCAATAATTAGCAATCCAACCCTTTGGGATCGCACAAAACTTCGGATGCGTAATTTAATTATTGGTGCACTTCAAAATGGAATTGAACGTCGCTTAGCAGGAATCAATGCCTAATTTAAATACCCCGCACAACCGCCCCATAACGCTTGCACTTCTTGCAATGGGTGGCGAAGGCGGCGGCGTCCTTGCTGACTGGGCAATTGATATGGCAGAACACAATGGATTCTTTGCGCAGACAACTTCAGTTCCAGGCGTTGCGCAACGTACCGGAACAACGGTTTATTACTTGGAATTCTTCCCAGATGATGGGGCTGGAAAACCAGGAGTACACGAGCCAGTACTGAGCACCATGGCAACACCAGGTGAAGTAGATATTGTGGTTGCTTCTGAATTAATGGAAGCCGGTCGTGCAATCTTTAGAGGTTTTGTTACATCAGATATCACAACATTTATTACCTCAACACATCGCGTTTACTCAATGACAGAGCGAACCTCAATGGGTGATGGACGTGTTGATTCTGAAGAAATTTTGAAATCTGCACAAGCTGCTGCAAAGAAATTCATTGCCGCCGACTTTGCAAAAGTTGCCGAAGAATCTGGCAGCGTAATTTCAGCAGCGCTCTTCGGTGCGATTGCTGGTAGTGGGGCACTTCCATTTACTAAAGAACAATTCATAGCAGCAATCGAACGTGGTGGAGTTGGAGTTAAAACCTCTGTTGCAGCATTTGATAGAAGTTATGAGATTGCCAAGCAGGCCGTCACAGAATTAGATAAACCAAAGTCTGCAGGAGTTCCAATTCAAATTGGAAAGCGACCACTTGAAGAAGGCGAATTAACTCCAGATGCAGAGCTTGCAATAATTAATGATCCTGCTTCAATCGTTGGTACAAAGTTAAAAACTCACGCAGCAACTGTTAAAGCAGATTTCCCAGAATCCACTCGTGTAATGGCTGTTAATGGCGTTAAACGTACGGCGGATTATCAAAATATTGCCTATGCCGATCGCTACCTAGCAAGACTCTCGGCCATTCGAAACGTTGAAAGTAAGTATGGAAATGGCACAGGACGTTTATTAAATGAGTGCGCTAGATACACAGCACTTTGGATGACATACGAAGACACAATTCGAGTCGCAGATTTAAAAACTCGCCGCTCAAGGTTTGAGAGAGTAAGTGCTGAAGCTCGAATTGGAAACGAACAAATAATGGAAGTTAGGGAATACCTGCACCCAATGTCTGAAGAAGTAGCAGACACTCTTCCAACACCTATTGGTAAATGGATTCTTCGCACAAAGCTTGTAACAAATACCATTGAAAAATTCAGTGCAGATGGAATTATTCTGAACACTGCCTCGATTCGCGGTTATCTACTTCTATATTTTGTTGCAAGATTGAAACCTATTCGCCCACGGTCATTACGTTTTAATTTAGAACAAGAGCGCATTGATACTTGGCTTTCAAAGATTGAATCTCTAGCCTCGGTAAATTATGACCTTGCTTGCGAAGTTGCCGAATGTGCAAATGTTATTAAGGGATATGGCGATACGCACCGCAATGGTTGGCGCAATTTCACAGCGATCATGGCAGAGGTTGATAAAGTATCGAATAATTCAGATGCGGCATCTCGCATCAAAGAACTCCGTCTCGCCGCACTTGCTGACGAAGACGGAACTAAATTACGTAATTATCTAAACGTTTAACTTTCGTTAAACTTTTGAGTGATCTGCTCAAATGACATTGCGCTCTTAGCTGCTGCAGCAACTTGCTTATCGCGTTCAATGTTGCGTTCAATTTGGACTTTCGCTGAAACATATTGCTTTGGCCAATTTACGTTCTTGTAACCAATCTTTGCTGCTTCAAGCAAGGTCCAAGCTGGGTTTACCAAGTGCATACGTGCTACCGCACATAGGTCGGCGCGGCCAGCAGCAATAATTGTGTTGATGTTATCTGCTTCGAAGATGGCACCGACTGCAATTGTCGCGATGCCGACATCGTTACGAATCTGATCTGAGAATGGTGTCTGGAACATACGTCCATAAACAGGCTTCTCCTTCTTTGTAACCTGACCAGATGAACAGTCAATCATGTCGGCGCCAGCAGCTTTAAATGCCTTTGCAATCTCAACTGCATCATCAGGTGTGATTCCACCTTCAACCCAGTCGTGTGCAGAGATACGAACGCTTATTGGTTTGCCCTTTGGCCATACTTCGCGAATCGCTTTAAATACTTCAATTGGATAGCGAAGGCGATTCTCGAGCGATCCACCATATTCATCTGTTCGCAAGTTTGTAATTGGCGAGATAAATGATGAAAGCAAATAACCATGAGCAGCGTGAAGTTCAAGCCAATCGAAACCAGCTTTGTCTGCTTCTTGGGCAGAGCGAATGAAATCTGCTTTTACGCGATCCATATCTGCGCGATTCATTTCACGAGAAGTTTGGGAGACACCCTCGAGATATTGCTCTGGTGATGCGGAAATTAATTCCCAACCATCTTTATCTACTGGCTTATCAATACCTTCCCAGGCAAGTTTGGTTGCACCCTTTGCGCCAGCATGACCAATTTGAACAGCAATCTTGGCATCAGAGTTTTGATGAACGAAGTCAACCACTCGCTTCCAACCTTCAGTGTGTTCTGGTTTATAAAGACCAGGACATCCTGGAGTAATGCGAGCATCAGCACTTACGCAAGTCATCTCAGTAAAGACCATTGCGGCTCCACCCATTGCTCGTGCACCAAGGTGAACTAAGTGGTAATCAGCAGCAAGTCCATCAACTGCAGAATATTGCGCCATTGGTGATACGACAACACGGTTCTTCAGAACTACATCACGAACTTTAAAAGGTGTAAACATTGGTGGAACTTCAGCATCAGGCGCAGGCGCCGCAACGCCTGCATCAGCAAATGCTTTTGCAGTAAACCACTTATCAAATCTTGAAATATAAGCCGCATCACGAAGTCTTAAATTCTCGTGTGAAATACGTTGGCTTCGAGTCAGCATTGAGAAGTTGAATTGTTCTTCAGGTAGATGTGAGAAACGCTCAATCTCTTCGAACCACTCCATCGCATTTCTTGCCGCATTTTGAATCTTCGCAACTTCAACAGAACGGTTTGCGTGATAGGAGGAAAGCACTGATTTAAGCCCACCTGCTGCGTTATCAGCGAAGGATTGAGCTAAATCAATCGCATCTTCCATTGCCAACTTAGTTCCAGAACCAATTGCGAAGTGCGCAGTATGTGCAGCATCTCCCATAAGAACTACTGGAACATCCTTATTACCAACTTTGTTCCATTGAACCCACTCATCGCAGATAACACGTGGGAATTTAATCCAGTTTGCGGAACCACGTAGATGTGCTGCATTGCTCATGAGAGTTGCGCCTTCAAGATCATCAGCAAAGAGGTTTTCACAGAACGCAATTGCTTCTGGTTGCTCCATTTTGTCTAAGCCATGCTTAAGCCAAGTTTCTTCACGGCATTCAACAATGAATGTTGAGGTGTCGCCATCAAATTGATAGATGTGAGCTGTAAACCAACCATGCTCAGTCTGCTTGAAAATAAATGTGAAATCTTTAAACATTTTCTTAGTTCCAAGCCAGACGAAGCGACACTTGCGAATATCGATATCTGGTTTAAATGTTGACTTATATTTTTCGCGGATAAAACTATTTAGACCATCAGAGGCAATAACGATATCGGCGTCGTATTGCTTTGCTACTTCTTCATCATCCTTAATGTCGGTTTCGAAGAGAAGTTGTACGCCGAGTTCTTCAGCGCGCTCTTGCAGAATATTCAGAAGGCGTTTGCGACCAATTCCACAGAAGCCATGTCCGCCAGATTTAAAACTCTTTTCATTTATACGAACATCAATGTCATCCCAGTGATTAAAAGATCCTAGAATTTTGCGGGCAGTTGGTTCATCGGCACGAACAAAGTTTGAAAGTGTGGCATCTGAGAAAACAACGCCCCATCCAAATGTGTCGTATGGCCGGTTGCGTTCAATGACGATAATTTCGTGTGATGGGTCCTGCTTCTTCATTAAGATTCCAAAATAAAGTCCAGCAGCACCGCCACCAATACACACAATCTTCATACGCCAACCATTGCCTCTCGATAAAACTGCCTGTTAGGTATGACAGTTATTTGACTATCGTCAATAATAGGTGAGGTATTCTATTTCCGCTAGTGAATTTTGGGCATTGGTTTTAGGGCTTTTGGGAGTTAGGGTTAGGCATATGAATACCGAGCGCTTAAAAGGCAAGAGCATTTTGATCACTGGTGGAGCCGGTGGTTTAGGAAGCCAAATAGCTAGAAGTGTTGTTGCGCAAGGTGGCAACGTTGGAATTCTCGATACAAATGAGAGCGCAATTCAAACTCTCGTAAGTGAATTAACTTCACTCGGAGGTAGAGCAGCGGGAGCTCGGGTAGATGTGCGCGATGCAAATTCCGTAAATACAGCAGTTAGCGAATTAGCTAAATCTCTCGGAAGCGTTGATGTTTTAATCGCCGCAGCTGGTGGGTCACTCGGTACACCACGCGATCTAGATGATATTTCTGATGAAGATTTTGATTTGGTATTAGATGTAAATGTAAAAGGAACTTTCAATTGTTCTAGAGCAGTAATTCCGTTTATGAAAAAAGCTGGTGGTGGATCAATCATCACTTTCTCTTCTATTGGTGGTCGAAGTGCGAGTCCCGTAACAGGCGTTCCTTATGCAACTGCTAAAGCTGCGATCCTCGGACTTACTCGCCGGCTCGCTAAAGAAGTTGGCGAATTTAATATTCGAGTAAATGCCATCGCGCCAGGATTATTCTTAACTGATCGACTTGAAGGCATGTTTAATGAGATGTCTAAGTCAGATCAATCCGAAGTAATCAATGCAATTCCACTTGGAAGAATGCCAAAGTTACAAGAGTGTGTTGATCCAGTTTTGTTTTTAGCAAGTGATGAATCCTCATATATAACCGGAACCGTCTTAGATGTTAACGGTGGCCGGTTGATGCCAAACTAAGAAGAGCGGAGAATAAAATGGCTTACGGTCCAGATCAGATTCTTGAAGGCGCAGGCAATACAGATTACGAGCGCTACATCCGCACAAATGAATTATTAAGTTTGCAGAAGGGTCCTGATACCTGGAAGCACCGCGATGAACTTTTGTTCACTGTTGTTCACCAAACTTCAGAACTTTGGTTAAAACATTGCACTGCAGAAGCAATTGAAGCGGTCGAATACCTTAAGAAAGATGAGATTCGCCCAGCACTTCGCCTATTTCCAAGAATGTTCTTAGCTGTTAAGTACTGTCATGAAGCGCTAGATATGTTGGAGCAGATGTCTCCTTGGGATTACCAGCAAGTGCGTCGCGCACTAGGACATGGCTCAGGTTTTGATTCACCAGGCATGAACTCAATTCGTAAAGCTATACCTAGCCTTGGCGTTGAATTTAAACGGCTTCTTGCAAAAGAGAATTTAGATTTAGTTCAACTCTTTGTGCGTCACACCGAATTCGAAGATCTTTATCTGCTTGCAGAAGCACTTGTCGAATTGGATGAGCGCATGTATTTGTGGCGCCATCGCCACTTCAAAGTTGTTGAAAGAAGTATTGGCTTGAAAGTTTCTGGAACTCAAGGAACTCCAGTAGAAATTCTTGCCAGATTGAATAGCTTTACATTCTTCCCAGAACTCTGGGATGCCCGCACAGATTTAACAAACTATGCAATTGCCGAAGAGGGCGAGAATTAATTCTTTCTGAATTTTGAATAATCAGGGGCACGCTTCTCAGTAAAAGCTGCGCCGCCTTCTTTTGACTCATCGGTCTTTGTATAAAGATCGAGAACATCGAAGGCAAGTGATTGAATTCCCATTATGTGATCTGAATCGGCATTGAAAGAATGTTTCAGCGCTTTAAGGGCAGTTGGAGATAGCGCTGCTACTTTCTTCGCCCACTCCATCGAAGCTGGCATTAATTGATCAGGTTCAACGACTTTGTTTACTAAGCCCCAACGTTCTGCTGTTTGTGGGTCATATTGTTCGCACAAGAACCAAATTTCACGAGCGCGCTTTTCCCCAACAACTCTGGCTAAATATGCAGAACCAAATCCAGCATCAAATGATCCAACGCGTGGCCCAACTTGGCCAAACTTTGCATTTGTCGAAGCAATTGAAAGATCGCAGAGAACGTGTAGGACATGTCCACCACCAATTGCAAAACCATTAACGGCAGCAATCACAGGTTTAGGAATGGCTCTGATTAATTTATGAAGTGATTCGATTTCAAACATTCCAGTTTCAGTTTCACCGTAACCACCAGTTGTTGCTCGTTCTTTTTGATCGCCACCAGTACAGAATGCTTTTTCACCAGCACCTGTAAGAATTACAGCACCAACACTTTGATCAACCCACGCATATTTAAATGCGGCAAGCAATTCATCAACGGTGCGTCCACGAAGTGCGTTATATCGATCAGGGCGATTGATAGTGATTATTCCTACGCCTGAATCTGTTGCGTAAGTAATGTCAGTGAAATCTTTGATTGCGATCATAAGCGAACTTTACCCTTTCACTTCTACGACTATGGCAACACCTAAACCAACACCAATGCATGCAGCAGCAATACCAATTCCGCCACCTTGACGCTTTAATTCTCGTGCGCAATCGACCACTACCCGCGCGGCAGATGCTCCAACTGGGTGGCCAATCGCAATCGAGCCGCCATTTATATTCACCTTGGCTACATCAATCTCTGGAATTTCGTGGAGAACAGTAAGCACCATTGACGCAAAGGCTTCGTTAATTTCCCATACCTTAATATCTTTAAGGCTCTTTCCTGTTCTTGCTAATACTTTATGTATTGCAGATACCGGTGCGAGTGAAAATTCATTCGGGGTAGTTGCTGTTACTTGAGCCCCAAGAATTCGCCCAATTCCTGCTAGCCCCAAATTATCTGCACCCGCGCGATCAGTGATCAACATTGCAACGCTGCCATCATTTAGTGGTGATGAATTTCCAGCGGTTCCTGCGCCGTTGTCAGAGAAGACTGATGGCAGAGCAGCTAACTTTTCTAGTGTTCCATCACTGCGAATTGATTCATCTCTAGTTACATCGTTAAATGGAGTTGCAAATCCATCATGAAGATTCTTATCCCAAGCGCTACTGGCCAATTGATGCGACCGGTGTGACCATTCATCTTGAGCTTGTCTTGAAATATTTAAACGTTCTGCAACTTCTTCAGAACATCGTCCCAAACTTTGCACCCATTGATCTGGAAATAGTGGATTAGTCATTCGCCAACCAACAGTTGATTGATGATAAGTAGGATCAGTTGGCTGCTCTTTACTTGTACGTTCAACAATCCATGGTGCACGGCTCATTACTTCAACACCACCGGCAATTATGAAATCGCTGTCACCACTTCGAATTGCACGAGATGCTTGAATAATTGCTTCAGCACCAGAACCGCATAATCTATTAATAGTTACACCTGGAATTGTGTGTGGGAATCCAGCTAGCAGTGCTCCCATTCGTGCAACATTTCGATTGTCTTCACCGGCGCCATTTGAATCACCGATCATCACATCATCTATACGAGTTAAATCGAGAGCAGGAATTTTTTTAGCCAGGGATGCAAGTGTGAAACCAAGCAAATCATCTGGTCGAATCTTTGATAAACCACCGAAATATCGGCCAAAGGGCGTCCGAACTGCTTCGGCAATGATTACTTCCCTCTGGTTCATATGTCGTATTATTGCCTATCGGAAGAAATACGAAAGCCCCATTTCACTACTGATTTGCAAATGAACGGAGAATTCATGAGCAACGCCCCGCTCCGAGTTCTAGTTACAGGTGCAAGCCGTGGGATTGGTGAAGAAATTGCAATTCAATTATTAGATGCCGGACATAGCGTTGCGCTAACTGCCCGAACCGCAAGTGATTTAGAGGCAATTGTTGCCGGTAGAACAAATAAAAATTTAACAATCCCAGCAGATGTAACCGATCCTAAAAGCGCTGAAACAGCAATCTCCAAAGTTATTTCGGCCTGGGGTGGAATTGATGTTTTGATTTTAAATGCTGGAGACGGAAGCGCAGCTCCGATCGAAAAAACAACCGATGCTATTTGGGATCACTCGATTGCCATCAATTTGACGGCGCCATTTCAATATCTACGAGCTGCTGTTCCTGCGATGAAAGAAGCCAAATTTGGTCGAGTAATTGTTATTGCTAGCACAGCAGGTTTAGAAGGTGAAGCAAATGTTTCGGCTTACACTGCAGCAAAACACGGAGTAGTTGGATTAGTTAAATCCGCAGCAGCAGAATTAACGAAGTATGGAATAACTGTTAATGCGGTCTGTCCAAGTTATGTAGATACTCCTATGACAAAACGTTCGCTTGAAGCTGCAGCAGCAAGAACTGGTAAAGATTTTAATGAAGTTAAGGCAGCCCTAGAAGCCAAACTTCCAGGTGGAAGATTTTTAACTCCACAAGAAGTTGCATCAGCAGCAATTGCATTTATAGATAAACCGAATATAACCGGCCAGGCAGAAGTTCTTAAAGGAGAATAAGAAATGGTTGCAAAGAAGATAAATCCAGAGAGCCTTGCTCCAGCAATAGGTTTTTCGCATGCTGTAGTTGTTAATGGTGGAACATTGGTATTTCTAGCTGGTCAAACTGCGCTTAATAAAGAGGGCGTAATTGAGGGCAATGGAATTGTTGAGCAATTCGAAAAAGTTATTACTAATTTAATAACAGCTTTGAAAGAAGCTGGCGGCACACCAGATAATTTAGTGAAGCTAAATATCTATTCTGTTGATCCAGCCGATTACCGCGCTAATTCCCGTGAAATTGGCAAAATTTGGCAACGATTGATCGGAAAGAATTTTCCAGCGATGACTCTTGTTGGTGTAACAAGACTTTGGGACGAAGAGGCACTCTTGGAAATTGAAGGAGTAGCAAACCTTTGAGCAATTCGATATCCGCACTTTGGTCTGCTCAATCAGTAGCAATTATTGGGGCTACCGAACGCCTTGGCGCCATGGGTCGATTGCCTCTGGAATATTTGCAGAAATATGGCTTTGCTGGCGATATCTATCCGGTTAATCCTAAAGGTGGAGTTATTTTAGGTTTACCTGCTGTTGCTAGCGTTAAAGATATCGGCAAGAAAATTGATTTAGCTTTGATAATGGTTCCTGCTAATTTTGTTAAAGATGCTGTTCAAGATTGTGCGGATGCAAAAGTTGGTGTTGCGATTGTTATGTCTTCCGGTTTCGCTGAAGCCGATGATGCAGGTGCAATTGCTCAAGAAGAATTACTTGCTATAGCCAAGAAATCTGGAATGCGACTAGTAGGACCTAACTGCATTGGTTCTGCCGGTGGCGCAAGCAAATTAGCGGCAACTTTTTCACCAGTCTTCTCTGGACCAAGCACGCCACTTGAATCAGGAAATATCGCACTTGTAAGCCAATCGGGTGCACTTGGTTACGGCATCTATTCCCTTGCAGTTGATCGAAGTTTGCCTATAGGAGTTGTTGTAACAACTGGGAATGAAGCGGATGTGACTGCACTTGAAGTTGCTATGGAATTAGCAACCGATACAAGTGTCGATGCAATTTTGATGTATGCCGAATCTCTTGCCGATGTATCAGCACTTGCCAAAATCGCTTCAGCGAAACCAACAGCTGTTTTAAAGTCGGGTCGATCTGTCGCAGGTGCACAAGCAGCCGCTTCACACACTGGTGCGCTTGCAACCGAAGATCGTGTTATTGATGCCGCGATAAGTGCAAGTGGCGCAGTTCGAGTTGATGATGTTGAACATCTCTTAGATGCCGGAAGTATTTTTGCTAGCAAAACAAAAATGACTGGCAACAGAGTTGCGATCATTACAACCTCAGGCGGCAGTGGAATTCTTGGTACTGACGCCCTTGAAAAATATGGCCTTACCCTTGCGAAACTTTCAGCGAAAACAACGGCCGAACTAGATCAAATAGTTCCAAGCTATGGCAATACTGCTAATCCAGTTGATGTCACAGCAGCAGTTATGTCAGCGCCAGATCTCTTTGAAAAGTGTGTTGAAGTTCTAGCAAAAGATCCTGAAGTTGATGCAATTGTCGCAACTTTCTGCGTACTTGTTGGAAACGATGTGGAAAGAATTGCCAATGCACTCAGTGCGGTTCGTGGTGTTCGTGAAATCCCCGTAGTTGTAGCGAGAACAGGATCTCAATCTCTTGCACCAGAAGCAGATAAATTGTTTAAAGCTGCAAAACTTCCAGTTTTCCCAACACCAGAGCGCGCTGTTCGTGCACTTCAAATTTTACGAATTGCAACAAAACCAGCACACATTGTTAATCGCAAAGCACTTTGCAATCCACTCCCAACCCCAGCTGATCAAGCAACCGAGGATCAATTGAAAGCTGCGCTTAATTCAGCAGGCGTTCCAGTTCCACTTTCAATAGTTGTGGATAATTTGGATGATGCAATTACAGCAGTAGCAAAAGTGGGTGGCCGCAGTGTTATGAAAGCTGTGATTCCAGGTTTGTTACACAAGAGTGAAGCTGGCGGTGTAGCGCTTGATATCACCAAAGAAACTGCGACCGAAACTTATAATCGATTATCTCAACTTGCTTCTGGTAAAAATAAGGTTTTAGTAGAAACCTTTGTTCCAAAAGGAATTGAAAGTCTTGTGGGAATAACCTCGAGTTCACTTGGCAAAGTTTTAACAATTGGTGTTGGTGGAATTTTGACTGAAGTCATTTCGGATGTATCTGTTCGACTCCTTCCGGTTGATGCAAAAGTAGTGAATGAAATGATCGATGAAACTAGACTCTCAATTCTCTTCTCAGGAGTTCGAGGCGCGAAGCCTGCGAATCGTGATGCCTTTGTAGAG
>WLIM01000080.1 GCA_009702205.1 Actinomycetota bacterium
AGAACGTTGTTCTTGGTCAGAGCGTTAAAAAGGGTCGATTTGCCCACATTTGGCAGTCCGACGATTCCAATAGAGAGGCTCACAAGGAGTAGAGCCTACGCGGGTTTGTCAGTGCTTCCTGCCACGATACGGGCATGGATGTAATTTTGGGCGTAATAATCGGGCTAGTTCTTGGAATTCTCATTGGATTTCTCATAAAAAGTGGGAGATCTAATTCAAATTCCAGCGATAACCCATTGGTCAAAGATCTAAAAGAACAATTAGAGCGCGAGAAAAATTCGACTGCTGCCGCCACAAAGTTGAGTGATGAACTCGAGACCATGAAAAAAACTGTTGAGAAATTGACCGAGGCTGCAAGCGCCGCAGATCTGCGACGAGTTCGAGCTGAGACTGAAATTACTGAGCAAGTAAAATCGATGGCATCTCATAATGAAAATTTAGTGAAGCAGACGCGCGCAATTGCAGGTGCGCTTGCAAGTTCACAGACCCGTGGAAAATTTGGCGAAGCTCATCTTGAAAAGTTATTAGAGAGCGCCGGCTTAATTGAAAATGAACATTTCACAAGACAGTCCGCCTCAGAGAAAATTGGTGACTCTGGTGCAATTCCTGATGTAACAATCAATATGCCTGGTGGCAGCGTTATCTATATTGACTCTAAATTTCCATTCCAAAGATTCTACGAAGCATTTGAAACGCAAGATGATGTTCTACGTAAACAATTATTAGTAGAGCACTCAAAGGATCTACTTGCCCACATCCAAGCCCTTTCAAAGCGCAACTATGCTGATCGCGGACCATCTCCAGATTTTGTAATTCTCTATGCACCTATTGATGCAATCTTTATTGAAGCGGTAAAGGCGATTCCAGATTTCCTTGAGACCTCATTTAGATTAAATGTCACCATCGCAACACCGACATCAATGATGGCGCTACTTCGTACCGTTGGCTATCTATTTAGTCGAAATCGAGTTGCCGCAAATGCTGAAGAGATTCAAAGCTTGGCAGTTAAATTCCTCCGTGATATTTCATCACTGCACGAGAAAATCGTTACCGTTGGCGATCGCTTAAAGAGCACACTCAAGGCATACAACGAGATGATCCCAACTGCTGAAACAACAGTTTTAAGCGCAGCGAAAAAGATGAAATCTCTCGACGTTTCAGGCAAACCACTAAAAGCTCTCCCTGAAGTTTCAGAAAATTTGCGAAATCTTGAGAGTAAATTAGCCTTGGATGCGCCCGAAGATTTCATCGAAGTAGAGGAAGTTGACGAGGCGGCAGATGAGAGAGATGAGTAAAGATAAATGACTTATGCAATGGACGCTGTTAGATCCAAGGCGGTAAAAGGACCAGGGTTAAAAGTTGCTGGTGTAATCATTCTGCAATTTCTTCTTATCTTCATCTTCGAAATTCTTGAATATACCTTTACAAAAGTCGGCTTCTTTACTGGCCTAGCAATTCTCGTAGCATTTCTTGGTGGCCTTTATCTAGGTCGTCCTGGAACCTCATATACAAATGCAGTTAATCCACCGATTGCTCTGCTCGTTTCGACTTTAATAATTATGGCAACCGTTGGGGGCATTGGATTTTCACCTTCAAAAGTCGGGCTTGAATTAATTACGACTCTCTCTGCAGTTGCACCTTGGTTAATAACTGGCGCTGTAATTGCTTGGGCCGCGCACTTTGCACTTCTGCGCAAATATGCCCGTAACTAGCTTTACTTCTCTGCAGCTTTAATATCTTTGCGAAGCTCTGGTGGAATCGCAAAGAGTAGATGCTCTTCCATCGCAGTAATAGTTTCAATATCGCTATATCCACGTCGTGCTAGATCTTTCAATAAATCTTGAACCAAGATTTCTGGCACTGAAGCGCCACTTGAAACACCAATAGTTTCAACACCTTCGAACCATTCATCTTTTGCTTCAGCGGCAAAATCAATTAGGTAGGCAGCTTTTGTCCCATATTCGAGAGCAACTTCAACTAGGCGAACTGAGTTTGAAGAATTTTTAGAACCTACAACTAAAATTAAATCTGCTTGTGGCGCAATTTGCTTAATTGCCACTTGGCGATTCTGAGTTGCATAACAAATGTCATCACTTGGTGGATCCATAAGATTTGGAAAGCGCTTTTTAAGCGCTGCTACAGTGGTTAAAGTTTCATCAACGCTAAGTGTGGTCTGTGATAACCAAGCAACTTTATTTTCATCGGGAACTTTTAATTCGTTAATTCCATCGGTGCCATCGACCAGAATCACATTATCTGGCGCCTCACCCGCAGTACCTTCAACCTCTTCATGGCCTTCGTGGCCGATCAAGAGAATAGTTAAATCTTCGGCAGCGAATCTCTTAACTTCATGGTGCACCTTTGTCACAAGCGGGCATGTGGCATCAATAGTTTTTAGATTGCGACTTGCGGCACTTGCATGCACTGCAGGTGAAACTCCGTGGGCTGAGAAAATAACCGTCTGACCTTCAGGGACTTCATCATTTTCTGAAACAAATATTGCGCCTCGAGCTTCTAGCGTCGAAACAACATGTTTGTTGTGAACGATTTCTTTACGAACATAAACCGGAGCACCATAAAGTTCTAGCGCTTTTTCAACTGTGACAACGGCGCGATCTACCCCGGCGCAATATCCACGCGGCGCAGCCAACAAGACCCGTTTGCTCATTGGGCAAGTCTATAAGGCACTCCGATTACTATCGACTCGTGCCCGACCAATCCATAACTCCCCCCGAGAGCCCATTTAGCGTTCGCGCAATTTCCGAACGCATTGGTTCGATAATCGACTCACTTAGCGAGGTTTGGATTGAGGGCGAGCTTTCAGAGATAAATGTGAGGCCTGGTTCGCCAACAATTTTTATGAGATTGCGCGATACCAGCGCAGATATGAGCATCTCTGTTCGATGCTACAAAAATGTTTTCGATTCGATTGCGCCGCTCGAACAAAATGCACGTGTTGTAATTAGATCAAAACCAACGTGGTGGACAAAAAATGGTTCACTCTCTTTTAATATTTCAGAGATTCGCCAAGTTGGTGTTGGTGAATTAATGGCGCGACTCGAAGCGCTAAAGAATTTATTAGCCGAAGAAGGGTTATTTGATTTAGATCGTAAGAAGCCACTTCCTTTTCTGCCAACCGTTGTCGGGTTAATTTGTGGCCGCAATAGCGATGCCGGCAAAGACGTCGTAGAAAATGCCAAGCGACGTTGGCCTGCCGTCCAATTTGAAATTCGCGAGGTGGCAGTGGCAAACGCTGCTGCGGTATCTGAAGTCAGCGCTGCACTTAGTGAATTAGAAGCTAATCCTAAAGTTGATGTAATTATTATTACCAGAGGTGGTGGCTCATTCGAAGATTTGCTTCCATTCTCTGACGAATCTCTACTTCGGTTAGTTGCAGACTGCCAAACCCCAATTGTTAGCGCAATTGGTCATGAGAAAGATTCACCGCTTTTGGATTTAGTAGCAGATTGGCGCGCATCGACTCCGACCGATGCCGGTAAACGCGTTGTGCCAGATATGGATGAAGAGTTATCTAGAATTTCAAATTTAGCTGATCGCGCAAATAGGTATCTAGCGAATCGAATTGATTTTGAAATCTCAAAAATCACTGGCTATATGAACCGGCAAATAATGCGTGAGCCAATAACCATTGTTACCAATCGCCTAGAAATAATTAGTGGCCTCTCGGCCAGATCCTTTAGATCCATGAGCGGAGCCCTTGCAATTGCAAAGGAAGAAATTTCCGGGCTTAGAACCCAGGTCCGCACCCTCTCGCCACAAGCAACTTTGGATCGTGGCTATTCGGTAGTTCAAAAAAGTAATGGGCAGGTCGTTCGAAAAGCTAATGAAATTAAGAGCGGCGAGAAGCTTCGATTGCGATTGGCGCAAGGCGAAGTTGGCGCAATTACGGAGTAGATTACGAATATGGCCGCTGCAAAAGACCCAAAAAAGTTGAGCTACGAGGAAGCAAGAGATGCGCTCGCTGAAATTGTTGAGTCCCTTGAATCTGGACAGTCAACACTTGAAGAGTCACTTGCCCTTTGGGAACGTGGCGAAGAGTTAGCAAAAATATGTCAGCAATGGCTAGATGGTGCAAAGGCAAAACTTGCTGCAGCAAAAAGTGATTCGGAAAAATAATGCCTGAGTTCATTTACAGTGACTTGCTTCCAGTCGGAGAAGATAAGACAAAGTATCGCCTTGTAACAACAGAAGGCGTCTCGACATTTACTGCAGAAGGAATGGAATTTTTAAAGGTATCGCCAGAGGCTTTGGAGAAGTTAACTTCCGAAGCCATTCATGACATCAATCATTATCTTCGCGAAGAGCACTTAACTCAGCTAGCTTCAATCCTAAAAGATCCAGAAGCATCGCCGAATGATCGATTCGTTGCACTCGATCTCCTAAAGAATGCAAATATTTCTGCTGGTGGAATTCTGCCAATGTGCCAAGACACCGGAACTGCGCTAATCATGGGTAAAAAAGGCCAACAAGTCTTAACACAGAAGAGCGATGCCGAATCAATTTCAAAGGGTGTCTATGACGCTTACACAACTCTAAATCTTCGATATTCACAGATGGCTCCGGTTACAACTTGGGAAGAGAAAAACACTGGAAATAATCTTCCTGCTCAAGTTGAAATCTATTCAGATTCCGAACATCCAAATGAATACAACTTCCTCTTCATCGCAAAGGGCGGCGGAAGTGCGAATAAATCTTTCCTCTATCAAGAGACTAAAGCCGTTTTAAACCCAACTTCATTTATGAGTTGGCTTGA
>WLIM01000081.1 GCA_009702205.1 Actinomycetota bacterium
TAAAGCAATTGATACTGAACGTGGTGCCAAAGTTGCTGGTTCTCGTTCTTATTATTTGACTGGTCCGGGTGCCATGCTGGAATTTGCTCTAGTAAACTATGCAATTTCATCTGCAGTAAAAGCTGGCTTCATTCCAGTAATTCCACCTGTTCTTGTAAATCCTGCAGCAATGGAGGGAACTGGCTTCCTTGGCCAAGCCGCTGAAAATGTTTATCACCTTGAAGAAGATGATGTTTATTTAGTTGGCACGAGTGAAGTGCCCCTTGCTGCTTATCACATGGATGAAATCGTTGAGAATCTACCTATTCGTTATGCCGGATATTCATCATGTTTCCGCCGCGAAGCTGGAACTTACGGCAAAGACACTCGCGGAATTATTCGGGTTCATCAATTCGATAAAGTTGAAATGTTCTCATTTATT
Source organism: Actinomycetota bacterium (assembly GCA_009702205.1). Classification (GTDB taxonomy): domain Bacteria; phylum Actinomycetota; class Actinomycetes; order Nanopelagicales; family Nanopelagicaceae; genus AAA044-D11. Next base: position 422 of record WLIM01000081.1, read on the forward strand.
AAACCTGAAGATGCCAAGGCTGAACACCTGCGTCTGCTCGAATGGGAGAAAGACTTTCTTAAGGCAATGGAAGTTCCATTTAGAGTAATTGATGTTGCATCAGGGGATCTTGGTTCTAGTGCAATTCGCAAGTTTGATTGCGAAGCCTGGATTCCAACTCAAGGTGCATATCGCGAAGTTACAAGTACTTCTAATTGCACTGAGTTCCAAGCCCGCAGATTAAACATTCGATATCGTGACGAGAGCGGAACTAAGCCAGTAGCAACACTTAATGGCACTTTGGTTGCAGTCCCAAGAATGATTGTTGCGATTTTAGAGAACCACCAGAATGAAGATGGATCAGTAAATGTTCCAAAGGCACTTCGTCCGTTCTTGGGCGTGGATACTTTGGTGCCAACTTTATGATTCCCGGCAAACGTCCTAAATTAATTGCCACTGATTTAGACGGAACAATTGTTCCGCACCTTGGCCCAATTTCTGATCGCACCATTGCTGCATTTAAAAAAGCACATGCAGAAGGTATTGAAATTTTCTTTGTTACAGGTCGCCCACCACGTTGGATGAAAGAAATTAAAGAGTCTTTTGGTTTTGGGAATGCAATCTGCGCAAACGGCGCAATTCTTTATGACTTAATGAATGAAAAAGTTTTAGAAGAATGGTTAATGCCAAAAGAAGTGCAGTTAGATATTGTGAATCGACTTCGCAAACACTTGCCAGGAATCAATTTTGCTATCGAATATGGCGACGAGTTTCATCGCGAAAAGGATTACAACACAAAGTGGGATATTGGCTTGGACAATATCGGCGTTGATTCAATTGAAATGAAAATTGATTTGCCAGCATTTAAAATGTTAGGCCGTTGTGGCAACAATGAGTTCACGTCAGATCAAATGTTAGAAATAGCTGCGCGTGAGTTGGCCGGAATCGCAAACATCACGCATTCAAATGCCAGCGAATCATTAATTGAAATTTCGGCACTCGGTGTAAGCAAGGGCCAGACTCTCGCCAAGATGGCAGAACGAGCCGGATTAACTGCAGAAGATTGTGTAACTTTCGGCGATAACCCAAATGATTTCTCAATGTTGGAATGGGCCGCCAGATCTTGGGCAATGTCAGATGGCCATCCTGATGGGCCAAAATATGCAAAGTTTGTAGCTGATGCCCACTATCACGATGGCGTAGCAATTGTGATTGAGGCCCTGCTCGAATTGCCCGCTTAACTATTTAGAGGGTAAGTTTGCCCACGGAGGGCTCGCATAGCGGCCGAGTGCACCGGTCTTGAAAACCGGCAAACGAAAGTTTCGTGGGTTCAAATCCCACGCCCTCCGCCAGTTTTTAAAGGTATTTGAGCGTGTGGGGGAATTCATAACTCGCACGCGGTCTCACATCTAGCGTGATTTAACTTAGCCCACCAAAATTACCCCATGGCTACTGGCGTATTTTCTTCATCACGAGCAAAGATAAAAGAACGCACACTTCGAACTGATCGCTGGTGGTTACAACCCGCGATTACATTCACAGTTCTTTTTAGCTTCGTCATCTATGCAACATTTCGAGCATTTGAAAATAAGTATTACTTCTTAGAACCTCTTATCTCGCCACTCTATTCACCATGTCTTTCAACAGCGTGCGTAGAAGGTTCTTCACTTCTAGGACAGCCATTTAATAATAAGTACTTCGGAATTGGAATTTCACCTGCGCTATTCATTTTAATTTTCCCACTTGGTTTCCGCATGACTTGCTATTACTACCGCAAGGCTTACTACCGTGCATTTTGGATGTCACCACCTGCTTGTGCAGTTGCTGAACCACATTCAAAGTACACAGGCGAAACTCGCGCACCTCTAATTCTGCAGAACGCCCACCGTTGGTTCTTCTACGCAGGTTTAGTTTTCAACGTATTACTAACTTACGATGCAATTTTGGCATTCAGAAATGAACAGAAAGAATGGGGCCACTTAAGTATCGGAACTCTTGTTCTTGCATTTAGCGCAACCATGCTCTGGATGTATTCACTTTCTTGCCACACTTGCCGCCACACAATTGGTGGCCGCTTGAAGCATTTCTCTAAGCATCCAATTCGTTACAAAGCTTGGACTTGGGTTTCTGTTTTAAATCACAAGCACCCAACATTTGCTTGGATCTCACTGTTCGCAGTTGCTTTTGCCGATATCTATGTTCGCCAAGTTGCATCTGGCGCCTGGACTAACTTCTACTTATTCTAAAGAGAGAAAATAATGACATCCCTTGAAAAACATAAGTACGACGTTGTTGTAATCGGTGCTGGCGGCGCAGGTCTTCGTGCCGCTGTAGAAGCACGAGAAGCAGGTCTTCGCGTAGCAATCGTATGTAAGTCACTCTTCGGTAAGGCCCACACTGTTATGGCAGAAGGCGGCGCAGCTGCTTCTATGGGTAACGTGAATGACAACGACAATTGGAAAGTTCACTTCCGTGACACTATGCGCGGCGGAAAATTCTTAAATCACTATCGAATGGCAGAACTACATGCAAAAGAGTCACCAGATCGCATCTGGGAACTTGAAATGTGGGGCGCACTTTTCGATAGAACTAAAGAAGGAAAAATTAGCCAACGTAACTTCGGTGGCCACGAATATCCAAGACTTGCTCACGTTGGCGATCGCACCGGACTTGAATTAATTCGTACTATGCAACAACGTATTGTTGCTTTGCAGCAAATGGATGCCAAAGAAAACGGCAACGCTGAAAGTCATATTAAAGTTTTTGCAGAGCTAACAATTACTGAAATTCTGAAAGAGAATGGCAAAATTGCTGGCGCTTATGGCTACTGGCGTGAAAACGGAAATGAAGTTTTATTCGAAGCTCCTGCAGTAATTATTGCGACAGGTGGCGTTGGAAAAACTTTTAAAATTACTTCGAACTCATGGGAAGGTACCGGCGATGGCCACGCACTAGCTCTCAAAGCTGGCGCAAATCTTGTTGATATGGAATTTTTACAATTCCACCCAACCGGAATGGTATGGCCACCATCAGTTCGCGGAATTTTGGTAACAGAATCAGTTCGTGGTGAAGGTGGAATTCTTACTAACTCACTTGGCGAACGTTTCATGTTCAAATACATCCCAGATGTTTTCAAAGATAAGTATGCAGATAACGAAGCAGAAGCCGATCGTTGGTATCTAGATCAAGATAACAACCGTCGCCCACCAGAACTTCTTCCTCGTGATGAAGTTGCGCGCGCAATTAACTCTGAAGTTAAAGCTGGTCGCGGAACTGAACATGGTGGAGTATTCCTAGATGTATCAAAGCGAATTCCTGCTGATGTAATTAAGAAGCGTCTTCCATCTATGTGGCATCAGTTCTATGAACTTGCCGGCGTAGATATCACCAAAGAAGCTATGGAAGTCGGCCCTACTTGTCACTATGTGATGGGTGGCGTTGAAGTAGAACCAGATACTGCTGCTGCAGTCGGAGTTCCTGGCCTTTTTGCTGCTGGTGAAGTTGCTGGTGGAATGCATGGCTCAAATCGTCTAGGCGGTAATTCACTTTCTGATCTCTTGGTATTTGGTCGTCGCGCAGGAATGGGCGCCGTTGCTTATGTAAAGAGCAATCCAAGTGCATCGGTTTCAGAGAAGGCAATCTCTGATGCTGCTGCGAGAATCGAAGCACCATTTAGCCGAGCAGGTGGCGAGAATTCATATTCACTCCATGCCGAACTTCAAGAAGTAACTCATAACCTTGTTGGAATTATCCGAACTGGAAAAGAAGTTGAAGATGCAATTGCAAAGATTGCTGATATCCGCGCTCGCAGTGCAAACGTTGCAGTTGCTGGTGATCGTAAATTTAATCCAGGATTCCACTTGGCTTTCGACCTAGACAACATGTTGCTAGTAGCCGAGAGCACAGCAAAATCTGCACTTCTTCGCGAAGAATCTCGTGGAGGTCATACTCGCGATGACTTCCCAGGAATGAATTCAAAGTGGCGCCAGGTTAACCACATCTCAAGTTTTGATGGCAAACAAGTAAATGTGAAAGCTCAACCGCTGCCACCAATGCCAAAAGAACTTTTCGATCTCTTTGATATTCACGAACTTGAAAAATATATGACCTCCGAAGAAATTGCGAAAGGTGGTTCCAACTAATGGCCCGCAAACTTAATCTTCGTATTTGGCGTGGAGATGCCACCGATGGTGGTTTAAAGAACGTTGAAGTTGAGGCGAATGAAGGCGAAGTAGTTCTAGATGTAATCCACCGTGTTCAAGCAACGCAGATGGGTGATCTAGCAGTTCGTTGGAACTGTACAGCTGGAAAATGTGGTTCATGTTCAATGGAAATCACCGGCAA
>WLIM01000082.1 GCA_009702205.1 Actinomycetota bacterium
AATGAGCGTCAAGATGAGCAGGTAAAGGCCATGGAAAAAATGATGCCGCAACTGGAAACCGGCATGGCCGAGGTACGCAAATCGGTGGCTGATCTCGCGGAAAAATCCGCCAAGCCGGCAGCGAAGGCCGAGGCCGACCCGCGCAGCGCCGCCTTGCAGGCGCAGTTAAAAGCGCTGGAGCCGCAGTTGCAGGCGCAGGCGCGCTCTACCGAGAGACTCGCCGAACAGGTGACGACCATGCAGGCGAATCTCGCCAAAATCAATGGCGTTTCACGGGACGTTGAAACTTTGCTGAAAATGGAAAAACAGAGGGCAGTGGTGGTGGCTCCGCCGCCGGCAGCCGCACCAGTGGCCGCAGCCCCGGTCGAGAAGGAAAAACCACCGCCTGCTCCGAGCTATGTGCGGTATCCCAATCCGAATGCGCGTGAGGCGGGTAAGGGGAAAACAGAAAATTCACCCCCTTCTGTGTCTTCGACACCTTAATGAGCGCCTGACAGAAAACCTCTTTTTTTTTAAAAATCTGCCAACATCAATTGTTATGTGGAGTTTCATGAAATTGTCACACTTAGGCTGGATTGGGTAGAGCCTGTACTGTCTTTAACCAGCGCCAGAGTGGCGATATAGGCATTGACTTTTGTCGATGTGACCGGGATCGGGGTCGATGTGGTTTCGCTTTAACGTATTTCAGTCAACTTGATAGTGGTCAGGTGGTCAGTCCTGGGGGCGAGCTTGTCCAGCACGCTGGCGATGTTGAATGCGGTGTCCTTAAAGGTAAAGCGGCTCACATTGACATCGCTCACCGGGTTGGGTTTTCCAGCCGCAAAGTTGGCGGCTGTGACGTTGGACACGGTAATGCCGTCCACCAAATTAGGCAGAAGATCTTTAAAGGTCTCGGCCAGACAAGTGACGCCGGAAATATCGACTTTTCTGTTATTCGCTTGAATGGTTCCAAGTTTGTTCCCGCCTCCTCCAAATTGACCACCCTGCCGATTGCGCATCGACCAGTGTCTGTCGAGCGGCGGTGGTGGTCTGCAGATCGGCACTATCTGCCGAAACTGATCAAATTTGAGTCGGCGGGAACAACGTTGGGCTACATCAGCCCGATGCGATTCGAGACTAACTGGTTCGCGGCACAGTTGAAGAAGGCCGCATAATGGTCCGGTTAAGCACTACAGAATTCAGGGGCAAGGTCATTATTCAGTGTTTCCCTTATAATAAAAAAATAGCGGCCTGAGTCGCTAAAGCGTGTCTAGATAAATTGGAGGTGGTACATTCCCAAACGCAAGTTACCCACGCGAGTTAAATCAGCGCCACAACAAAATCAAGTGCCGCTTTTAATTGCGCAGGGTTTGGCTTTACATAAACAGGGAAAATTTAACGAAGCGAAAGCTATTTACGAAAAAGTCTTAACAATACAGGCAAATACTTTTGATGCGCTAAATTTATTAGGTGTTCTATCAGCTCAAACCAAGCAATTTACAAAAGCAGTTGATTTTCTAACTAAAGCATTACAAATTAATCTCAATCACGCAGATGCTTACTACAATCATGGCTTGTCTTTGCAAGAACTCAAGCGTTTAGATGAAGCACTGACCAGTTACGATCGAGCAATTAGCATCAAACCTGATTACGCAGAAGCTTACTGCAATCGCGGCAGTGCCTTACAAGAACTCAAGCGTTTAGATGAAGCACTTACCAGTTACGATCGAGCCATTAGCATCAAACCTGATTACGCAAATGCTTTCTGCAATCGCGGCGATGCCTTAAATGAACTCAATCGTTTCGATGAAGCACTTTCCAGTTGCGATCGTGCCATTAGCATCGAACCTGATTTCGCAGAAGCTCACTCCAATCGCGGCAATGCCTTAAAAGAACTCAAGCGTTTAGATGAAGCACTTACCAGTTACGATCGAGCCATTAGCATCAAACCTGATTACGCAAAAGCTTACTGCAATCGCGGCACTGCCTTAAAAGAACTCAATCGTTTAGATGAAGCACTTACCAGTTACGACAAAGCTATTAGCATCAAACCTGATTACGCAGAAGCTCACTCCAATCGCGGCATTGCTTTAGTAGAACTCAATCGTTTAGATGAAGCACTTACCAGTTACGATCGAGCCATTTGCATCAAACCTGATTTGGCAATCGCATATTGGAATCAATCTTTGTGTAATTTGCTTAATGGTAATTTTAAGGATGGCTGGGAAGGATACGAATGGCGCTGGAAATATAAAGATAATAGAAAATTAGGAGAAGTTAGCCCGAAGCTCGAACTCGGCAAGCCATGGTGGAACGGCGAATTCTTGGATGGAACATTGCTGGCATGGGGAGAGCAAGGTATCGGGGATCAAATTCTGTTCGCCGGTATGCTGCCGCAGTTGGCCCGGCACGCGCGCGCGGTTATGCTTGCCGTGGATCCCCGATTGGTTGCGTTGTTTCAGCGATCCTTTCCCGGCATCAATATCGTCTCGAAGGATTCGCCGCTTCAACATCTGGCGTTCGACGCCCATGTCGTCCTCGGCAGCATCGGACAACACCTGCGTAAACGTTGGGCAGATTTTCCAGAGAAAAATCATAATTACCTGTTTCCAAACGATAATTTATCTCCCCCCATTCGTGAGCGAATAACCGACGGAAGCATAATCTGCGGCTTGTCTTGGGCCAGTCGCAACAATTTGAACGCCGCAGACAAAAGCATTTTGCTAAAAGATTTACAGCCGATACTCGCGCTGAAAAACGTTCAGGCTATCGACTTGCAATACGGCGACACCGCCACCGAGCGTAAACAGCTTCACGATGAATTCGCGCTGCGGATAACTCACGTGGACGAGATCGACAACTTCAATGATATCGACGGTCTGGCCGCTTTAATCAGCGCGTGCGACGTGGTGGTCACCATCAGCAATACCACGGCCCATCTAGCGGGCGCATTGGGAAAACCCACGCTACTGATGCTGCCGTTTGGCGGCGGCCGTCACTGGTACTGGCACGAGGAGCGTAGCGACAGCCCTTGGTACCCGGCAATAAGAATTTTCCGGCAAACCGCGGCGGGCCGCTGGAATGATGTGATTGCGCGGGTTAAAAATACGCTCATCCACTGGTAGGTATTATTAGCGGGACGCTGAACCTGTCTTTAGGCGGCCTGTGCGTGACGTGTGTTTGTTCCCGCCTCCTCCAAACTGACCACCCTGCCGATTGCGCATTGACCAGTGTCTGTCGAGCGGGGGTGGTGGTCAATAGCAGATCGGCACTATCTGCCGAAACTGATCAAATTTGAGTCGGCGGGAACACCAGCACACACACGCGCCGTTCTGGCATCGTGAACGCTGATTCTGCCATCGTGAACACCCATTCTGGTGAATGGCTAAAAGCGTTCACGTTCGGCCAGAATCCGTGTTCACGTTCCTTCAGAATCGCTGTTCACGTTCACCCAGAAAGGGTGTTCACGTTGCTCCAGAATATGCATTTGGCAGAGGGCGCGGCATTCATGTGCTGTGGTCGCCCCGCAGCGGGCGCAATTTTTCATCGCCCTAAATGTGCTCGGCGCAGTGCGTGAAGCAGCCGCTACTCCAGTTATTTGTCGGGATTGGGCTGCATCGGCGGTTGCTCTAACACGGGCTGGGGTTCTGCAGGGGCCGGTGTGGTAGTGACTTGAGCGGGGCCTGTACTGCCCGGTCGTAGTGTCGGCTGAAGCGGGCTATAGAATTGGTCAGTACTGCCGCCGGTCCGGCGCTCCAATAATGAGCCGATTTGTTGTGCGATTTCGCCTGTGTCGGCGGTACCCAGCCAGTTAGGGCGGTTGTCGACGATGGCCTTGAGTTGGGAGGATGAACAGCTATCGACATTCTTTTTCAGCCACGCCACGGCAAATGCCTTGCGCTCAGCGGGGGCATGGGTGAGCAGGGCGCCCCAGCGGAACTCCGAGACTGCACAGCCGCTGCCCGTGGTAGCGGCAGGCTCGGCGGCAGAACTCAACGCCGGTGCCAGCAGGCAGGCGAGGGCAAGGCGCGAGGCGTCTCGCGCCGCTTGCTGATAACGGGCTAGCATCGAGATTGAAATCAAGGCTGGCATTGAAACAAAGACTCCCAGGGGTTCACGCGTCTGGCAAAGGTTATAAAACGGCAGGCCGACGGGGTGCGCAACGAAAGCGCTGCCTAAGCGCCGCCCAGCAGGCTACTTTTCGCCTATGGATGCGGTCACCGATTGCGGCCACACCCATGGCTTGTCAGTCCAATCGACAGCCGGCGTCCGATCTTTAGTGCTTGCCCGATATTCATTCCCGCCGGTCATCAGCGCGATGGCCCGACTGGTGCGCTTATTCAATCTCGTCAACCCGCATATAGATTGTGCGCTCCGCATTGCGCAGGTCGAGTGTGGATGCGGTGTTGCTGCGGGCCCCCGCTGCGCTGCCTAAAACGTTGCCGCCAGCCTCGACCCATTCACCGAGGCGGGCGCTGACGGTGCCGCCGATGCGTTGTGTCTGTTGGTTTTTGTTGACCACGCCACTGACCATGGTGCGCTGGGCATAGAATTCCATGCTGACATTGTTGCCGACCACCCGTGGCAGCACCTCGATGCCGCTGCCTGCCGCGCCGCCCGGCTGCGGGTTTTGCACCAGCAAGACGCCGCGCGCCATGACGGCCATATTTTTTGGCACTTGGGA
>WLIM01000083.1 GCA_009702205.1 Actinomycetota bacterium
AAATATCTAAAGTTGACACTTCCTTTATGACTTCTAGAAACTGCGCGGCGCCAAGTTCCATATTGGAAATATTGTTTAGCAAGCGCCTTTAATGTGGAGCGAGGTCGATATGTAACAACAAGCGAAGGATCAAACCAAATAATTCCGCCGTTTTTCCGAAGTCTAAAATTTAACTCCCAATCTTGAGCGCGAGTAAAACGCTCGTCATAACCCCCAACGGCTTGCAGTGCGGATTTTAAAAAAGTTCCTAGATAAACGGTGTCGGCAGGTCCAGCTACACCGCCAACATGAAACCGTGATGAGCCAACACCAAGTGGCGAGCGCATTGCAGTAGCTACTGCGCTTTCAAACTTGGTTTTTCCTATTGCTGCCATAATTCCGCCAACATTTACGGCGCCAGTTTTTTCTAGTAAAGCGACTGCTTCTGATAAATAAGTTTTATTGATTTGCGCATGCCCATCAATTCGGCAAATTATTGGAAATTTAGATTTAGCTATTGCGGCATTTAAACCATTCGCAGTTCGGCCAGTTGGATTTTCAACAAGAACAACCCGTGAATCTTTCGCTGCAAGATTTGCTGCAATTTCATTTGTGCGATCAGTCGAAGGGCCAAGCGCAAGGATTACTTCAAATTCACCTCCATATTGCTGAGCCAATATTGCGCTAATGCTTTCATCCAGGTGGCGCTCCTCGTTGAGGATGGGCAGAACGACAGAAATACCCCTCAATCCGCCAGAAACCTGATTCATATCTCCAACGGTAGCGTTACCTCGCACTAGTATCGGGCAAATGAAGCTTAGAGTTTCCGTAATTGGTACTGGATATCTTGGTGCCACCCATGCGGCATGTATGTCTTCAATGGGATTTGAAGTAATTGGCGTCGATATTGATCCCACCAAGATTGAACTTCTATCTCGCGGAAAAGTTCCGTTCTACGAGCCAGGCTTAGAAGAACTTCTACAACAAGAAATAGCTTCGGGTCGTCTGACATTTAGCACCGATTTTCAAGCAATAAAAGATTGCGATGTGCACTTCATATGCGTTGGGACGCCACAAAGTACTAATTCATTAGCCGCCGATATGAAATATGTTGATGCTGCGCTAGATGCGATTGCACCGATTTGTAAACCCGGCTCGCTAGTTGTTGGAAAGTCAACGGTTCCAGTTGGGACTGCCGCCAGATTGCGCAGCAAACTCTTAGAAATTAATCCAAAAGTTGACCTTGCTTGGAATCCAGAGTTTCTGCGTGAGGGCTTTGCAGTTGAAGATACCTTGCATCCAAATCGTTTGGTTGTTGGCGTTACGAGTGATGCTTCGGAAGATAAATTAAAAGAGATTTATCAGAAAAATCTCGCAGAAAATACTCCTTGGGTTCGAGCAGATCTCCCAACATCTGAACTTGTTAAAGTTGCGGCAAATTCATTTCTTGCGACAAAAATTTCATTTATTAATGCGATGGCTGAAGTTTGCGAAGCTGCAGGCGGCGATGTAACTGTTCTTGCAAAAGCAATTGGATACGACCCAAGAATTGGAAGCAGATTCCTTCAAGCTGGAATTGGCTTTGGTGGTGGCTGTCTTCCAAAAGACATCAGAGCTTTCATGGCTCGTGCTGGTGAACTAGGCGCAGATCAAGCACTGGAATTCCTACGTGAAATAGATTCAATTAATTTACGTGCTCGCCAAAGAGTTATTGAACTTGTTAGAAAAGATTTATCAGATGATTTAACTGGCAAGAAAATTACGGTTTTAGGTGCAGCATTCAAGCCAGATAGTGATGATGTTCGCGACTCCCCTGCTTTAGATATCGCGGTTCAAATTGCGGCGGCTGGTGCGCTAGTAACAATTCATGATCCAAAGGCAATCGAACCTGCGAAGAAACGCTTTCCGGCCCTCGGTTTTGAAGAGAACGTTGAGAGCGCACTTAAAGGTGCGGATTTAGTCCTGCATTTAACTGAGTGGAAGCAATATCGCGAACTTGATCCCGTAAAAGTTAAATCTCTTGTCTCGTCATCAATAATTATTGATGGAAGAAACGCTCTTGATCGCGAAACCTGGATTGCAGCCGGCTGGAAATTTAGGGCATTGGGGCGCGCAAATTAATCAAGACGAACTAATAGATATTGTTCTTGGCTTAAAAACTTGGGCAATTGTTGGACTTGGTAATAATCCAGAGCGCGCTGCCTTCGGAGTTTCCAAACTTCTACAAGATAAAGGTCATCGAATTATTCCGGTATATCCGCGCGCCGAAATCGTGCATGGTGAAATTGGCTATAAAACTCTCTCCGAGATTCCAGGACCAGTTGATGTGGTTGACTGTTTTGTGAATTCAAAATTAGTAGGAAAAGTAGTTGATGAAGCGATTTCAATTGGCGCCAAAGCGGTCTGGTTGCAATTAGATGTAATTGATCAAGCTGCGATTGAGAGAGCTAAGAAAGCTGGGCTTTACACCGTTATGGATCGCTGCCCTGCTATTGAGTATCGAAAGCGCAGTTAGAAGCCAGTTTTATGGCTGCGCTTAGCTGTTAGATTCGCGCCTTTTTCTTTTGCATCCGCATTAATCTTTGCTAGTTCTGCACTAACTTTATTTGAAATAGCTTCATCGCTAACTCCAAGAATACGTGCGGCAAGCAGTCCAGCATTCTTTGCATTTCCGACGCCGACCGTTGCTACTGGAATTCCTGCTGGCATCTGAACAATTGAGAGCAATGAATCCATGCCATCTAAATTCTTAAGTGGAACTGGAACACCTATTACCGGAAGTGAGGTAAGTGAAGCGACCATTCCTGGTAGATGAGCAGCACCACCTGCGCCAGCAATAATTACTTTGTAACCTTTACTTTTCGCACTTTGCGCAAACTCAACCATTTCAAGAGGCATACGATGTGCTGAAACAACATCTGCAGAATATGAAATGCCTAGGGCATCTAAGGTTTTGGCCGCATCTTCCATCACTGGCCAGTCTGAATCAGATCCCATAATTATCGCTACATCACTCATCAATTACTCCGTTCATGTAGTCGAGGGCATGGGCAATTTCTTGTTGTAATTGTAGAAGGTTTTTACCGCACATAGTTACGTGGCCGATTTTGCGGCCAGGCTTAACTTCTTTGCCATATTGGTGAAATTTAAGCCCAGGTGTTCTGGCCATTAGGTGCAGATATGGACGATACATATCAGTCTTATCTCCACCTAAAACATTTCCCATAACCACAAAATCATCGCGCATTGCAGTGCTACCAAGAGGCAAATCAAGAATTGCGCGAAGATGTTGTTCAAATTGACTGGTCTGCGATCCTTCTATGCTCCAGTGTCCAGAATTATGTGGGCGAAGTGCAAGCTCATTTATGTAAAAACTTTCTCCGACAATAAACATTTCAACGGCCATTACTCCAACAAGTGAAATTCCAGATGCAATTTTGAGAGCAGCAGCTTGAACTTTTTCTGCTAATTCATTTGATATTTCAGGAACTGGAGTAACTGTGGATGTGCATATCCCATCACTTTGGATTGTAAGAGTCGCTGGCCAAGTCGCAGCTTGGTTATGAGGAGATCTTGCAACCATCACAGATATCTCATAATCAAAATTCAATTTCTCTTCAAGTAGAAGAGTTCCAGTATTTTTATGCAACTCATGCAGTTCGGCTTCGTTAGTTATTACATAAACGCCTCGACCGTCATATCCTCCAGCTGGTAATTTCGCGATTAATGGGAAGGCAATCTCTATTTTGCCGCCATCGAATTTCTGCCACTTGGGATTTGGTAACTCAAGTTCATTTACTTTTTTTCGCATTTCTAACTTATCTTGCGAATAAGTAAAGGAGTCCGAACGGGGGTAAACCTTTATGCCGGAGGCTTCAACAGCTTTAATAACACTTTGTGGCACAAGTTCATGCTCGAAAGTTAAGACATCACAATCTCTGGCAAAATCTAAAACCTGATTTACGTTTGTGTAATCACCTAAAACGAATTTGGCAACCTGTGCCGCAGAATCATTTGGTATTGCCGCAAAGACTTTGAAATCTATTCCCAGATCATTGGCGGGAACTGCCATCATTCGGGCAAGTTGGCCGGCACCAATTACACCGACTTTTGGAAAGCTCACTAGGAAAGTTTAGTCTCCAAGTGAATGACATCTCCAACTGTGATCACTTTTCCATCATCCAGAAGGAGCGCACCGGTTGCATCAATATCTACTGCCTTAGCCTCGTGAGTACTTCCACCAGGTAATTCAATGCGGATGCTCTTTCCTATGGTCGCACTGAGATCGCGGTAGTCACAAGTCAAATCTTGACCAGCTTCCCAGGCTAATAATTGAGAGGCCAATTCATTGAGTATTGCGGCAAGTAAAAGATTTCGATCAAGCAACTTATCGAACTCTAAGTAAATAGAAGTGGCAGTATTCACTGGTAAATCTATTTTCGAGGTTGAAACATTTATTCCGATTCCAAGTATTACGCCATCGCCTTTTCGTTCCGCCAAAATACCAGCAACCTTGTGGTTATTAATCAATATGTCATTCGGCCACTTACATTTAAAGTTATTTGAATTAGTTATTTCATTCAATACTTTTGTAACAGTTGTTCCCGCCAACAAAGTTAGATATCCAGAATGTTCTAATGAAACTTTTGGTTCTAAATAGAT
>WLIM01000084.1 GCA_009702205.1 Actinomycetota bacterium
CCACAGTTGCCTTCCTGTCTTGGCCCCACGTCTTAATTGGAGCCTAAATTAATGCCTTAATCATGAGCGCGCGGTGCTCATGGTTACTTGTTATCCCAGTTTGGGTTTGACATAGCTTTCGCTCCTTATATTTTTAAACTAATTAATTAAAAACTTCTCCAACGCTTCTAACGAAAGATTTTCATCTGTTCGAAAGGCCCGTTGAAATGATCCTCGTTGCTTTGCGATATCGAAACAGTTTCGATGTAGCCAAGCTCCGCGACCAAATTTCCGACGATCGTCATCAGGAAGAACCTGATTTCCGATCCGAACTACGCGAAGTAGTTCACTGAAGTTCTCTCGCTTACGACAAGCTATGCAGCTCCGAATCGGAATCGGCATCTCTAGTCCCTCGCATTTTTAAACTATCAGGGGCAAACCTTACCCGCGATGTTGGGATGTTCACAATTGTTGAATATCCCCCTATAAATTACGCGGGAAATTCACCCTCAGATCCAAAGGCTTCAACTTCCTCTTCAACTGCTGGCTTAGGCTTTTCAATTCGTACAACTGGGTTATCAGGATGGATATCGATACGCCACCCAGTTAGCCGCGCGGCAAGACGAGCGTTCTGTCCATCTTTTCCGATTGCCAAAGAGAGTTGATAATCGGGAACGATAACTTTCGCCGATTTACTTTCAAGATCCACAACCTCGCAACTCGATACTTTTGCCGGCGCTAACGCATTAGCAACATACACAGCAGGATTTTCCGAGTAATCAACGATGTCAATCTTTTCACCATTTAATTCATCCATTACTGCTTTTGCTCTTGCGCCAACCGGGCCGATTAGTGCGCCCTTTGGACTTACTCCTGCGCGGTGAGATCTAACTGAAACTTTGCTGCGATAACCAGGTTCGCGAGATACACCAACGATTTCGACTATCCGATCTTTAAGTTCAGGAACTTCAAGAGTGAATAAAGCTTTAACAAGTAGCGGATGAGTTCTAGAGAGCGTGACTTCTGGGCCTTTTAAACCTTGCTTAACATCCACAACGAAACACTTGATTCGCTCGCCGTGAGTATAAGTTTCAGTAGGAACTTGCTCATTAGGTGGAATTTTTCCTTCAACTCGGCCGAGATCAACATAGACGAGAGTTGCATCGCGCCCTTGTTGGATTACACCTGAAATAATATCGCCAACGCTTGCTGAAAATTCTTCAACAACATCTGCATCTTTGGCGGCACGCATCCGCTGTTTAATCTCTTTGCGAGTGATTGATTGAATTATTTGCTCAAAGCCCTCGGGCATATGAGTAATTGTTTCGGTATAAATACCTTCTTCATTGAATTGCGGAACATGGATAAGTATTTCACCGCTAACTCGGTTTAGAACTGCTCGGCCTTGCGGCTTTGCATCTTCAAGTGCGACATATGCTTCAGTAACCGCATTTTCGATTGCGCTAATCATTTTCTCTAGCGGAATTTCTTTCTCAATCGTAAGCGCTATCAGCGCATCAACATCGACGCTCATTTGAATTCAATTTCTAAGGTAGCGCGCTTTATATCCTCGAATGAGACCGTGTCTTCATCTACTAAAACTGATGTTTGCGTTGCTTCGCCAATTCGACCTTCGACAACTTTGCCACTCTCCATAGTTACCTTTACAAGTCGGCCTAAATTCTTGCGCCAATGTCTAGGTTTTGTAAGTGGGCGATCTAAACCTGGAGATGTAACTTCAAGCGTGAAGGCAGTGTCACCAAGAACTGGGAGCTCTTCAATTACTTGCGATATTTCTTTTGTAACAGCCGTTACCTGATCTAAATTTAGGTGGCTATCACTGTCGATAATGACAGTAAGAATCTTTACTTTTCCGGCTGTTGTAATAGTGAGCTCTTCTAGATAATTCCCAGTAGCTTCAATTATTGGCCGAATAGCGGCGCTTATTTCCTCGTTCAATGGCATATTCATCTGCCCTCTCCATTATTAAGTTTTAGTTAGCAAGCCAATCATAACCCACTTTAAGTATGAGAATTGTCGTCACTAGTAAAAATACTTTTCGCACTAATGGCGAACCGCCTCTAATCGCTAATCGGGAACCAATAATTGCTCCGATCACGTTTGCAACTGCAAGGGCAAGTCCCAGTTTCCACCAGATATGGCCTGTTAATTGGAAGGAGAGGATTGCTCCGAAGTTTGTCGCAATATTCACCAACTTGGCTGTTGCCGAAGCCTTTAGAAATGCATAGCCAACAAGCCCAACCAATAAAAAGACTAAGAAGGTGCCAGTTCCCGGACCAAAAATTCCATCATAAAAGCCAATTGTTATTCCCAGAGCAATAACAATTTGATGGCGCGTTCTGCTTGTGAATTTTAGATTCTCATTCATGCCAAGTTGTGGTTTGCGCCAGGTATAAATCGCAACGCTTATAAGTAAGAAGATAATCAGCGGACGAAAAACAGACGATGGAAAAGAGCTTGCAAGTCTGGCGCCGGCAGCTGATCCGATTAGCGCCGGAACTGCCATATAAGAGGTGAGCTTTAAATCTGGCTTAACGCTTCGAAAGTAATTTGTGGCCGCACTCGAAGTTCCAAAAATAGAGATAACTTTATTCGTACCTAAAATCATGGGAATTGGTTTTTCAGATAGCCCGATTAGAAGTGCTGGAAGTTGGATTAAGCCACCGCCCCCAGCCATTGCATCTACAAAACCAGCAAAGCCAGCAGCAATAATCAGGAATATTGCAGTTTCTATTCCCATCTAATTATGAATTGGTAACCCGTGAAACTATCTCACTAACAGCTTTCAGTAATTCAATCTCAGATTTTTCACCGCTCTTGCGAACTCGGAACTCAACTTTTCCTTCAGCGAGTGCTTTACCTACGATTACGATAAATGGAATTCCGATTAACTCTGCATCCTTGAATTTAACACCAGCGCTTGCTTCGCGACGATCATCAAACATCACGCGCAAACCTTTCTCTTCCAAGTCTTGCGCAAGAGTTAGGGCGGCTTTGAAAACTTCGTCTTCTTTTCCGGTGGCGACAATATGAATATCGGCCGGAGCAATTTCACGTGGCCAATTAAGACCAATCTCATCATGAGTTTGTTCGGCAATTGCCGCTACAGCACGCGAGACGCCAATTCCATATGAACCCATTGTTACAACTTGAGATTTACCATTTTGATCAAGCACTGTTAAATCTAAAGCCTGGGCATATTTACGACCAAGTTGAAAAATATGACCAATCTCAATTGCCCGATCAATAATCACTGGTGTCTCGCATTTAGGGCAGAGATCGCCAGCGCGAACTTCTGCAGCTTCTAAGTATTTTTCTACTTCAAAATCGCGACCATTTGTAACAAATCGAACGTGGGTATCTTTCTTATTCGCACCAGTAATCCAATGTGATCCAGGAACAATTCGTGGATCGGCATAAACGACTACTCCAAGTTTCTTTGCATCTTGTGGTCCAACATAACCCTTTACTAAGCCTGGGAATTTTGCGAAGTCAGCATCTTCGAAGAGACGTAGCTCTTGAACGCCAGGAAGGTTAGCTTGTAAACGCTTTAGATCAACTTCACGATCACCTGGAACTAAGACTGAGATTGCTTTTTCATCCGCCATTAAAAGTACATTCTTCAAGGTGTCAGATGCTTTGTGACCAGCTCCGAACTTGGCATTTAGAAGATCAACTAGAGAATCAATAGTTGGGGTATTTGGTGAATCAAACTCAGCCATAGCTTCTGGGGCTTGACCCGAATAAGGTGAAACTTTTGTAACCATTGCTTCAACGTTTGCGGCATAACCACATTTTTCGCAGAGAACGTAAGTGTCTTCGCCAGTTTCACATGGTGCTAAGAATTCTTCTGAACCAGATCCGCCCATTGCGCCAGAGACAGCAGAAACAATGTTGTATTTAAGGCCAAGGCGATTAAAAGTTTTAATATATGCATCGCGGTGCTTGTTGTAAGAAGCAATTAGTCCGGCATCATCAATATCAAATGAGTATGAATCTTTCATCACAAATTCGCGACCACGGATGATTCCGCTACGTGGCCTAGTTTCATCACGGAATTTAGTTTGAATCTGATAAATTGAAAGTGGCAGATCTTTATATGATGAATATTCACCCTTAACCATCAAAGTGAACATCTCTTCGTGTGTAGGACCTAAGAGATAATCATTGCCTTTTCTATCTTGCAATCTAAATAAATCAGAGCCGTATTCATCCCAACGATTAGTTTTTTCATATGGCTCGCGAGGCAAGAGGGCTGGGAAATGAACTTCCTGAAAACCTGCAGCATCCATCTCTTCACGAATTACGCGCTCGATATTGCGATAGGTGATGTAGCCAAGTGGAAGCCATGAATAAACACCGGCTGCGATTCGACGAACATATCCTGCGCGAACTAATAAGCGGTGGCTTGCTACCTCGGCATCTGCTGGATCATCACGAAGGGTGCGCAGCAGCAAGGTAGACATTTTTAGCATGGGCTTACCTTACCGAATTTATTTAGTAGTTACGGTTGGCGTTCCGCTTTCAACGCCTGCAGCTTCCATTTCTTCGGCTAAACGCATTGCCTCTTCGATGAGAGTTTCAACTATTTGGCTCTCTGGAACTGTTTTAATAACTTGGCCCTTTACGAAAATCTGGCC
>WLIM01000085.1 GCA_009702205.1 Actinomycetota bacterium
CTCCTCTAAAGTTTTTGCGCGTGCCTTTTGGTTCTTCGACAGGATCGTCAAAATAGAAATCAGCCACTTCGCGCTCCTTGGATATCGAAATATAATTTTTGGAATTCGATAACCCGGTGGCTGGATTAGCCGCCGTAGTCTCGAGATCCTGGCGTGAAATATAGCGAAGTTTGGAAAGAGATTCCACAGTTGAATGTTAATTCCAAGTTAAAGCATTTATCCCACTCGACCATTTCTGTCCTAAACTTCTCCTTGTGCCAACCAAGAAGCAGATTCTGAAGAAGCCCGGCAATCGCCAGGCCGCCTATATGGCTCGCAATCGAGCGGCCTTAATTAAGGCGGGGCAAGAAGTCCTCGCGGATTTAGGACCAGGGGCCACGATTGAACAATTGGCATCGCATGCCCAAGTTTCCCCGACGACTATTTATAAATATTTTTCAAGCAAGGAAGTGCTTTTTTCCGAAGCCATAAGCGAGATGTATCAAGAGTGGATTATTTGGGCCTACAACGGGGCGCCTCCTGGAGGAAGTCTTGAAACCACACTTGATACCGGGCGCAAACTTTTTTGGGTCAAGCAATCTCATCCGCTTTTTGCCAAGATTTTGCATAACACCCTGCGCGATCCATCCTTTTTAATTGCAGCAAACAGAATTGGTGCCGAAGCGGTATTTAAGAATTATGCGAAGCTTGGGATTTTAGCGAATGATGATTTCGATAAACGTTTCATCCTTTGGTCTTATTGCTATGTCGGAATATTGACTTCTGTTCACTTAACAGGAGAGCTCTCCCCAACACAAGCCGAAGAATCACTTGGATTAGCGCTGTCAATCTGGGGCTTAAGTGAAGCAAAAGCTAAGAAGATGATGGCACGGCCACTTGTTTTTGGGACCGTAGAGTAATTTAAAAACAAAATTCTTAGGAATCAATGTTCATCCCGAATTCTTATCGCTAGAATCCAATGTGCTCGAAAAATGGACGCTATTTATCGTCCGCAACCGATATAAATCGCTATCCCTCTGGTTAATTCTCACCGTTCTAGGTGGGTTTGCCGCCATAAACCTTGATCAGCATTTAACTACTTCCCTAACCGTTCCAAATAGTGATTCATCTAAAGCAGAAGCGCTTTTGGGCAAAGGCTTTGGTGAGAATTCTGAAGGTACTTTGACTGTTCTCCTAAATTTCAAACAAGCAAAGCCAGAAGAAATAAAAACACTTGAAAGTAAAGTTGCCAAAGCAGCTAAAGTAATTCCTAACTCGCGCGTTTCCTTACAGCGAGCAATCGGTGGAATCTTGATTACAAATATTTCCACCACCGAAAACTTAAATGATGCATCAAAATACACAGAGCAGCTACGCGGCAAATTAGATGAAATCGGATTATCTAAAGCTCGGGTGACCGGTCCCCCTGCAATTAAGAGTGATGTAACACCGGTAATGGCCTCTGATTTACATCGTGGTCAGTTGTTTGCAATTCTAGTCGCGCTGCTTATTTTGGTTTTATTATTTGGATTTAGCTTTTCAGTATTAATCCCATTTATCTTCGCTTTTGCGACAATAACAACCACCTTGGGAATAATTTACTTGATTGCCCAAAAATATTTAATGGTCCTTTACATACCAAATATTGTCGAACTTATCGGCCTAGGCCTAGCAATCGATTACTCACTTTTGTTGGCGCACCGATTCAAATCAGCCCTGCGATATTCTGAAACGCAGAGCGCAGCTATTTTGGAAACTATGAGAACGGCAGGCCGCACCGTAATCATTTCTGGATTAATTGTTGCCACTGGGATGACATCACTCTTGTTAGTTCCGATTCCATTTGTTAAATCTCTGGGTATTGCTGGTGCCCTGATTCCATTGATTTCGACATTTGCTGCCATGACCCTGCAACCTGCGATGCTTTCAATTGTTGGCGAACGAGGATTTACTTCAAAGATATTTTCAGGAATTTGGGATCGGGAACAGAGTGAAAAATCTTTTATTCCACGTATCACCCGATTTGTAATTCGAAAGCCAATTCAAGTTTTTATAAGCTCCACAATCGTGCTTCTTATTTCGGCTTCTCCGCTACTTGCACTCTCTTTAACGCCAAGTTCAATGACAGCAATTCCGAAAAATCTGGAGTCTGCGGCTGCGCTTAATTGGGCTAGTGATCGGGCTGGATCTGGTGTTACGACTCCAATCGCAATCATTATGGATTTAGGTAAACCCGGTGCCGCACTGCTGCCTTCGAATATCGAGGCGAGAATTAAATTGGCGGATTTGATATCAAAAGATCCAAATGTTTTTTCGGTGGCCAATGGAATCGCCGAACCATTTATCGACCAAACTGCACGCTATCTGCGAATTTTAGTTATTTCAAAGGATGAATTTGGTTCACCGCAATCGCAGTCACTTGTAGAAAAAATCCGTGGAGATTATCTGAAAGAGATAAATTTCAGTAATTTAAAATCTATTTATGTTGGTGGCGCGGGTGCCCAAGGCGTGGATTTAATCTCGAAATTAACGAGCTCGTTTCCAATAATAGTTTTTATAACGCTATTGCTTGCCTATTTACTTCTTGTTCGAGCCTTTAAATCCGTGATAATTCCTCTAAAGGCAATTCTTCTCGATCTACTTACTACTGCGGTGGCTTACTCTGCGATAGTTGTAATCTTTAAATTTGGCTTTGCTTCCTCAATTTTGCACACCTATAAACTGCCCCAGATTGAAGCTTGGGTCTTAATTTTTATCTTTGCAATTCTCTTTGGTTTAACCATGGATTACGAAGTATTTATTGTTTCAAGAATGCGAGAGGCTAAAGAAAGCGGCGAAAGTAATGCAAACGCTGTTGCTCAAGGAATTAATAAGACTGTCGGAGTAATTACTGCTGCGGCAATAATTATGTTCGCCGCGGTAATGGGCCTAGTTGGTGGACATTTCGCCGGTCTCCAGGAAATAGGAGTCGGTCTTGCTGTTGGGGTAATTATTGATGCGACAGTTGTCCGGATGTTCCTTCTGCCAAGCACGATGATTCTGCTTGGCAGATGGAATTGGTTGGCTCCTAAATTCCTTACTTCACGACGTTAATTGCAAAGTGGAATTGTGGAATTTGATATCCCGCAGCAAGGCCAGCGAAATCATTTTCAGAAGTTAACACTGGGGCCATTCCATATGGAGTGTTAGCAAATGAAGGTTGCTGGGTATAGAGAAGCGGGCGTAGATCGATGATATGTGTTCCAACTCCACCAGTTGCGCGAAGGTGAACTACTAAATAACCATTTGAGTTAAAGCCACATCCATATCCGATATAACTATTGTCATAAGTTACGGCAAGAGTGTTATCAAATTGGGTCCAACCAACACCCTTGATGCTGATAGTGAACTCTTCATTCTCTTTGAAGGTATTTGTTGGCTTTCCAGCACCGCCAGTAGCGAATGCTGCAGCTGAACCAGAATTATCAGCCTTTGCTAAACCTTGGCCGATTACCTTTCCATTCTTGTCGTAGAAATTCATGATGCTCTCTTTCACATAGAAGAGAGTTTGGGCCTCAACAGCATTGCCCTTCTTAATTTGAACAACATGCCAACCACCTAAGTGATCTGGAACTGTTATTTCTTGGCTAACTGAGCTACCTGTTACTTCAACAGTTGCAAGTGGAACTGAGTTATAGATCCAACAAGTTCCCGTGCAATTTACGCGGTTTCCTACAACTGTTGCCCAAACTATTTGGTGAGTTCCAGTTGATGTTAAGCCACTAACACTGAACTTTGACTTTGTTCCAATTGGTCCGCTATCAACAGAAAGGCTTGCAGTTGCAGTTGTAGCAGGATCTAAATCAACGCTTGAAAGGGTTGTTCGTTGGTTAACTGTTGGAGTTACCTTTGTTGGATATTTAAGGTAAGGCTTAAAAGCTCCCTTATCTTTTGTAATAGTAAAGACATCTTGCCCACTGTTTGCATAAGGAACTGGAGATTGCAGAACGTTTAAGTATGAGAAAGAAATGGCTTCATTTGCCTGAATAAAGTGCTTTCCAACTTTGCCGCTAGCCAAAATTGTTGCGGTTGCAGTTCCACGAGACCAACGGGCCATCATTTCGCCTGCGAAGTGATTGTCATAAATAAGAGCAGAACCAGCTGCGTATAACTTTGGTCCAAGACCGGTATATGTAACAGTAATTGGAGTTCCAATTGGACCACTCTTTGGTGTCATGGTGAAACTTCTTGAAACTTGAACTCCGCCATGCCCAGCAGCTACGCCATCTTTAACGATATAAATATCATGCACGCCGCCCCAATCTGATGGGATCTTGGTGCTGTAGCTAAATGCGCCATTAGCATCGGTCTTAACGTTCGCCATATCTACGTGGTAATTGTTGTAGGCAGTTCCCATGTAGTTAACGGTGTTAGGTTCAATTCCTGCTAGCCAAGTTGCATCTGAAGTTGACCAAGTTAAAACATAATCTGTGTCAGGTGTAAGTGCCTTACCTTCGATCTTAAAAGCATCGCCAACAACACCTTGTGATGGAAGTGTGCTCAGATTAACCATCGTGGTTGGGGTAGTAAAAGTTGCAGATTTCTTTCCAGTAAATGGAACCGCTGAAATATTAGGAAGTCCCTCTGGTCGAACCAACGTAGTTGCTACA
>WLIM01000086.1 GCA_009702205.1 Actinomycetota bacterium
GAAAATAACTGCTTCTCGGATTTGAATACTCCGACGTGCTTATATGCGACTTCGCTATTTGAATTCAAAAACCAAGTTACCGGAACGCCCATCCCAAAAGAACTTTTAGTTGATCCGTCTTTGTCATAAAGATTTGGCCAACTCATGCCTTGTTCCACAACAAACTTTCGAGCTGATTCCATATTCGCTTCTTCAACATCGATTCCGATTATTTTTACCTTTTTAGTTGCCGCAAGCGCTCTTAAGTAAGGCATCTCTTGGCGACATGGGATGCACCAAGATCCCCAGACATTAATAACAGCGGGGCCGGTGATTGATTCCAGAAGCACTTTGGAATTGCCATCTAAACAAGTAAGTGTGGTTCCGCTTTTCTTTGTCGAATCAGTTTCAATCTGCGAGCATGAAATAACTTGGCCCTTCGCAATTTTCGCTGGTGCATTTGTCCCACAGGAAGTTAATACGAGTAATGAAACTAGTGCGATAGCAATGCGCTTCATCGAAAATCCGCATCGGTTTTTAAGAGCGCCATAGCTTTAACTTTATCCATTTCTCCGATGCCAAAGGAAGGACACAACTTAGCCAATGGGCAGGCGCCACAAGCAGGTTTGCGGGAATGACAGATTCGCCGGCCATGCCAGATCATTCGTTGTGAGAGATTGGTCCACTCTTTCTTAGGAATTAACTTTCCCACTTCATGTTCTACTTTCACTGGATCCATTGATTGGCTCCAACCAAAGCGACGACTCAACCTTCCAAAGTGGGTATCAACTGTTATGCCAGGAATATCAAAGGCATGGCCGAGAACAACATTTGCAGTTTTGCGACCTACCCCTGGAAGTTTTACTAAGTCATCTAGATCCGCAGGAACTTGCCCGCCATATTCATTCATAATCTTTATTGCCGAACCTTTTAAACTTCGAGCTTTGCCGCGAAAGAAACCAGTCGAGTGAATTAGCTCTTCAATTACCGCAATATCAGCGCCTGCCATTTTCTTTGGTGTTCCAAATTTTTTAAATAACTTTGGCGTAACCATATTTACGCGCTTATCAGTGCACTGCGCAGATAAAACTGTTGCACATAAAAGTTGGAAAGGAGATTCGAAATCTAATTCGCACTTCACATCTGGATATGTTTTGGTTAAGACCCGATAGATCGCCCGGGCCTCAGTGCTCATATGGCAGAGGTTAGCCCGATTGGAGTTAGAAGCGCCATTGTGGGTATCCTTTGAAAATGCCTACCCCAAAGGAAATTAACGACGAAAGCGTCGTTCGAAAAGCTCCACTATTTAGCGCTCTAGATGACGCGGCATCTGCATCACTTCGCGAATCTATGACACCAGTGAAAGTTTTAAAGGGAAATACACTTTTTAAAGAGGGCGATGCCGGGGATCGATTATTTGTAGTTGTCGAAGGCAAGTTAAAACTCGGAACTACATCATCTGATGGTCGCGAAAATTTACTTTCAATTCTTGGGCCTGGTGAAATGTTCGGTGAACTTTCACTATTCGATCCAGGACCACGTACTGCAACTGCAACAGCAGTGACTGATGCCAGGTTGCTATCACTTTCAAATGACAAAGTTATTGGCTGGGTTACACAACATCCAAATGTTTCGCTTCAACTTCTTGGACGTTTGGCTCAACGTCTTCGTCGCAGCAATGAAGTTCTTGCAGATTTAGTTTTCTCAGATGTTCCAGGTCGTGTTGCAAAAGCAATCATGGATCTTGGAAATCGCTTTGGTGTGACTAAAGATGATGGCTTGCATGTAAATCATGATTTAACTCAAGAAGAGTTAGCTCAACTTGTCGGCGCATCACGCGAAACTGTAAATAAAGCTCTTGCTGATTTCGCCGGACGTGGCTGGGTTCGCCTAGAGCCACGAGCAGTTGTTGTACTTGATATCGACCGCCTATCTAAGCGCGGACGTTAATTACTTCTTTTTAAGTTCGAAAGTTAGCTCGACTTCAACTGGTGAATTAAGTGGAAGTTCGGCTACTCCAATTGCAGATCTAGCGTGCTTCCCGTTTTCATCGCCCCAAAGTGCAATAAACAATTCTGAAGCGCCATTAACAACTGCAGGGTGATTTACAAATCCTGGTGCGCCATTTACATATCCAACAACTCGAACAATGCGGGCGACGTTATCTACATCTGAAACTAAGTTAAGTGCCGCAAGTGCGTTTAGCGCACATAGTTGAGCAAGTTCTTTAGCCTCTTCAACAGTTACATCTGCGCCTACTTTTCCAGTCTTAGCAATAGCACCATTTAGCATTGGAAGTTGTCCTGCGGTGAAAACTAGCTTTCCAGTTTTTACTGCTGGGACATATGCTGCAAGTGGAAGGGCTGCAACAGGAAGCTCTAAGCCCATCTCTTTAATTTTTTTACGAATATTCATTATGCGATTTCTCTCTTCATGTAAGCAACAAGTTGTTCGCCAGTTCCTGGCGCTGGAATTACTTGAACAAGTTCCCAACCATCTGAACCCCATGTATCTAAAATTTGTTTTGTAGCATGTGAAAGTAGCGGCACGGTCGCGTATTCATATTTTGTCATTAGTTTCCTCCGGTAAGTGCTGCTTTAACTAAACCTGAAACAGTTCCGCCATCTGCCTTGCCGGCAACTTTTGGTTGAATCGCTTTCATTACAACTCCCATACCTGCTGGGCCTGAGGCACCTGTTTCGGCTATTGCATCAGCAATAATTTTCTTAACTTCATCTTCCGAAAGTTGTTCTGGCAAATATTTAGTAATTACTTTGCCTTCATTAGTTTCTTGTTCTGCGCGATCCGCACGACCGGCATCTTTAAATGCATCTGCGGCTTCGCGACGCTTCTTCGCTTCGCGTGAAAGCACTGTGATGATTTCGGCATCGGTTAGAACGCGTGCGCTCTTGCCTGATACTTCTTCGTTAGTAATCGCAGTTAAAACCATGCGAATAGTTCCGGAGGTGAGCTCATCTCTTGAACGGATAGCCTCGGTTAAATCGCCTTGAAGTCGTTCTTTTAGTCCCATAGCGGTATCTTCTCACGCCTATGAGTTATCAACTACGCGAGGTTACGGTCCCGGTTCTGCCTGCGGGCCACCGCTCGATTCGGGTCCTCCACTTTTCTGACCTGCACTTAACTCCGAAACGTAAAACTGAAATTGCGGATATTAAATCTTTTGCCGATCTAGAACCAGACCTAGTTATTAGTACTGGTGATTTCTTGGCTCATAAAGATGGAGTCCCGGTTGTTTTAGATGCACTGCATCCGCTCTTTGATATTCCAGGGTTGTTTGTTTTCGGTTCTAATGATTATTACGGACCAAAACCTAAGAACCCTTTCTCTTATCTTTTCAAAGATAATGGCAAACGTAAATTGGGCACGGAATTAGATTGGGAAGGTTTAGCTAAATCGCTAACCGGAGTTGGTTGGATTGATGTAAACCACAGCCGCGCGACATTGAAAATTAAGGACACCACAATTGAAGCGCGTGGTACCGATGATGCACATTTGAATTTTGATAATTACAGCGAAGTTGCTGGTCTGCCAGATAAAAGAGCTGATTTGGCAATTGGGATTACGCATGCACCATATTTGAGAATTTTGGATGCGATGAGCAAAGATAATTTAGATTTAATTTTCGCTGGTCATACACATGGCGGTCA
This sequence comes from Actinomycetota bacterium, assembly GCA_009702205.1. Taxonomy (GTDB): domain Bacteria; phylum Actinomycetota; class Actinomycetes; order Nanopelagicales; family Nanopelagicaceae; genus AAA044-D11. The sequence continues at coordinate 3,648 of WLIM01000086.1, forward strand.
AGTGAGATTGCCTTGGTTTGGTGAAAGTAAAGCGTTAACAACTAATTGTGATCTACCAACTTGGCGCGCACGTGGATTAACTCGTGAACCAAATGAACCTTGGTTACATGTTTCAGCCGGAATGGGAACAAGTCCATTTGCGCGAATTCGAGTGGCATCGCCACCGGAAGTTTCGATATTAACCTTGGAAGCCGGGTTTTAAATAATTTGTAAATTGTGCAAGCTCGCTCATGCCTGCACGTTGATATGCCTTAATTGCCGCAATATTTTTATGTGAAACACCAAGTGAAAGAGTTTCAATTTCAAGTTGATTAGCTTTTGAAATAAAGCGTTTTACAAGCTCTGTCGCAAAGCCTTTCCCGCGTTGTGATTCAACAGTAGCAACCGATGAAAGAACATGAGCTCCCGAAGACCATCTAACTAGCGCCCCAATTGCACTTACTTCGCCCTCGGAATTTCGCACACAGCCCCACTGAATGATTTCTGGATTTCCTGGATAGACTGAAGAGGTTGGTGCGTGCGAATCTAAAATATTTTTAATTAAATCTTCATCTTTTAGCTCTTCGATATCTTCAAATCCAGGAATTATTCTTGTGTCGACGCCATAAGTGTCGAATTGAGTTCCAATTTCTAGGTGGCCAAATGTTGCTCCGAATTTGCTATATGCCACCGCACATTTTTCCCAACGCGGATCGATGTAAGGATCTGGGCCATATGCATGTCCATAAACAAAGTCTGAATCCATTGTGAACGAAAATGAATCGGCGGTAATAAACGCTTCAATAAAGCGTTCGGTGTTCGCCTCCGATACAAAGATTCCAGGACCGTTTAAATCCCCAAGCCTTTCGCGTGCCCAACCAAGTGCGATATTTATATCGCTGGTCTGCTTAAAACTCTTTGGCAACGAGTTCGGCAA
>WLIM01000087.1 GCA_009702205.1 Actinomycetota bacterium
CTTCATACGGAGACATCTACATCAAGTAAGTAGTTAATTGAAGCGTGGATGCGAGAGTGAAAAATCTCTCGCATCCATCTTTCATGTAAATCAAATAACAATGGAATAAAGGAGTAATTTAAAACCGTGTTCGCCTATATCTCTAGACGCCTAGCGGTTTCGCTATTAATCCTTTTAACTGTCAGCTTTGCAGTTTATGTAATTTTTGCATTCCTTCCCTTTGATCCTGCCGCACTAACTTGCGGAAAGAATTGCAATGATCCAGGAATCATTGAGGCCAATCGACATCGTCTTGGCTACGACCTACCTTTCTTTACCCAATATTTCTTATTCCTAAAGGGCCTTTTCTTCGGTCGCTCATTTGGCGAAGGTGCAGCGCTTATTAATTGCCCCGCCCCATCACTCGGTTATTCATTCCAAGAACACGCATGTGTAACCAATTTAATTGGTGAGGCTCTACCAGTTACTTTCTCACTAGCTATCGGTGCAATCGTTATGTGGTTAACACTTGGAATAGGACTTGGAATTCTCGCCGCTAGATTCCGTGGCCGCATTGTTGATCAATTAAGCACAATATTTGTTCTTATCGGGACTTCGCTCCCAACATTCTTAACTGGTTTGCTTCTTATGGTCTTCGTTGTTATCCGCTGGCACTTAATTCCGTTTCCCTCGGGCAACTACACGCCATTCTTAGAAAATCCATTTGAATGGGCGCAGATTCTCTTCTTGCCGTGGTTGACCTTGGCATTTGCCTACGCAGCTTTGTACACAAGATTTGTTCGAAGCTCGGTAATTGATACTTCCAATGAAGATTACATTCGTACTGCTCGTGCAAAAGGTTTATCTGAAGGTGTAATTCTTGGTAAGCACACTCTTCGCTCAGCGCTTGCCCCAATTGCAACAATGGCTGGCCTAGATTTTGCAGGCTTACTTGGTGGTGCCATTCTTACTGAATCAGTATTCAATCTTCCCGGCCTTGGCCGCCTAGCAATTAGTTCTGTTGTCAAATATGACTTGCCAATCATTGTTGCAACTACTCTGCTTGCAGCATTCATTGTTGTAGTTATGAACTTGATCGTAGATATTCTCTATGCCTACATCGATCCACGGGTGCGCGTCGCATGACCCTTTTAAAAGTTGAAAACCTCTGCGTTGACTTTCCAACTCCAGATGGTTTAGTTGCAGCAGTCCACGACACATCTTTCGAAATTAATCCTGGAGAAACTCTCGCTATTGTCGGTGAGTCAGGATCAGGAAAGACAGTTACAAACCTAGCTCTGATGGGGCTGATTCCAGCACGGACTGCAAATATTTCTGGGTCGGCAAAGTTTGAATCCCACGATGGTCCAATTGATCTGCTATCTATGGATAGAAACGAGCTTCGCAAATACCGAGGCCGCGATATTGCGATGATTTTCCAAGACCCAATGTCTTCCCTGCATCCCTTCTACACAATTGGTGATCAAATTATTGAAGCTCACCAAATTCATAACAAAGTAGATGTAAAAGTAAGTCGCGATCGAACTATTGAATTACTTGAAATGGTTGGCATCCAAGGCGCGGCTACAAGAATCAAATCTTTCCCTCATCAATTTTCAGGTGGCATGCGCCAGCGCGTAATGATCGCAATGGCTCTTGTTAATAATCCAGCGCTACTAATTGCAGATGAGCCAACCACCGCACTAGATGTAACAGTTCAAGCCCAGATTATTAAATTGCTCGGAGATTTGCAGAAAGAATTTAAGATGGCGATGATTTTGATTACGCACGATATGGGCGTTGTTGCAGGTGCTGCGGATCGCGTTAACGTTATGTATGCCGGCCGTATTGTTGAAAGTGCAAATGTAAAAGATTTATACGCAAACCCGTTGATGCCATATACCCAAGGCTTGCTTGCATCTGTGCCACGTATGGATCGACCACACACCGCCAGACTTTCAGCGATTCCAGGACAACCACCTTCAATGATTGCCTTGCCTACAGGATGTTCATTCAACCCAAGATGTACTCGCAAGAACGAAGTTAGCGGTTCTAGATGCGAAACTGAAATGCCAGATTTAACGGTGCGAGGTAATGGTCATCTTGCACGTTGCTTCATAGGGGAGGGCGCATGAGCTCGCCAATTATTGAGGTAAAAGATTTACAGAAATTTTTCCCACTCGCTTCGCAAGGAATTTTCTCGCGCGTAAAGGGCGACAATAAAGCTGTAAACGGCGTTAGCTTTTCAATTAATAAAGGTGAAACTCTAGGTCTCGTCGGTGAATCAGGTTGTGGTAAATCTACTGTTGGTCGAACAATTCTTAAGTTATACGAGCCAACTTCAGGTTCGATTACTTTTGAAGGCGAAGACATCACCAAGTATTCAAATGGCAAGATGAAGCCACTTCGCACCAAGATGCAGATGATTTTCCAAGATCCATATTCTTCGCTAAATCCACGTCACACGATCGGTTCAATCATTGCTGCATCATATGAAATTCAAAACATCACACCTGATGGTGGTGTTAAGAAGGCCGTCCAAGAATTGATGGAGCGTGTCGGCCTAAACCCAGAGCACTACAACCGTTACCCACACGAGTTCTCTGGTGGTCAACGCCAGCGCATTGGTATCGCTCGCGCACTTGCGATGAAGCCAAAGTTCATCGTTTGTGATGAACCAGTTTCTGCTCTAGATGTTTCCATTCAAGCCCAAGTAATTAACCTGCTTGAAGATTTGCGTGATGATTTCGGACTTTCATACCTATTTATCGCCCACGATTTATCAGTAGTTCAACACATTTCAGATCGTGTTGCAGTTATGTATCTCGGTAAAATTATGGAAGTTGCTGACGTTGAAAATATCTATAACTCACCACATCACCCATATACAAAGGCTCTTTTATCTGCAGTTCCGCTTCCAGATCCATTACTAGAAGAGAAGCGCGAACAAATTGTTCTATCGGGCGACCTGCCAAACCCAGCTAATCCACCAAGTGGATGCGTATTTAATACTCGTTGCTGGAAAGCGAAAGAAACTTGCTTTACAACTGAACCAATTCTTCACCAAGTTGGTTCCTCGCAAGTAGCTTGCCATTTCCCAGAGTAGTTTTATAGATCTGGATTTGGGACTGTAACGTCTCGAACAAAACTCTCTAGATCATTTACTGATTGCAAGAAACCACGAAGGGTTCGTAGCGTCGCACCAAAGTTTGTAAATTCTTCAACCTTCAAACCATCAGCGTCATACATCTTGCGAAACTCTGGAATGTTATCCAGCATCGGATTCAAGATATTTGGATCCATTGGCTCTTCAACGCTATTTGGGTTCGGAATAATTCCACTCTCATTTGCCTTTACTTGCCATGCATATGGGGGAGAGATGACTGCGTCGCCACCGATAATTTCACTCCAATGCATGTGATTTCTAAATGCAGCAGACAACAGACGAGTGCGATATCCACGTTCTTTATAGATCTTGTGAGCATTTTTAAATACTGCAACGCCAGCCCATTCAAGTGAAGCTGGATCGATGGTTACACCAGTTTTTTCAACACTTACTTTTACCCAGTCATCAACGCGACCAACCATGATTGTGCAGACTGGACCCATTTGAGAAATATCTAAACCTTCAGCTTCGCGACGCTTTAATCCTCGTTCAATGGCTTCGGCAACCGCAATAGTTTGTGCAACTGAGAATGAAACGGTCGCATTCAAACTAACGCCCAAGTAAGTGGCTTCTTCGAAAGCGCTTATAGCTTCGGTTGTTACTGGAATCTTTACAATAATATTTTTAGCTAGCTTTGAAAACTCAACAGCTTGTTCGGTCAAAGCCTTAGCGTTTCGGAAATTGCGGGGATCGGTCTGAATTGAAAGTCGACCATTACGCCCATTGTATTTTTCAAATTCACCCTCAAGTAACTTTGCAGCATTAATTGAAAGTTCCTTGACCATTGCCCAACCGATTTCATCATCAGTGGCAGTTGGATTGGCCTTCGCATATTCCTTAATGCGCTCGACCCAGTGATCTTTATCGGCCTTCAAAGCGCTTAGTGCAATGACTGGATTACATGTTGCGCCAACAATTCCCCAAGTAAGGGCTTCTTTTAACTCTTTGGGATCAGCAGAGTCATTCCAAAGAACAGTTTTTGAATTCTCTTTCATGAACAAGAATGGTGATTGCGTCATTTTTCCCCCGCTAATCGTGCACTGATTAAACTTAAGCCTATTCGCCCGTCTAACTTAAGTAAAATAATTGGAATGTCCAAAGCGATTTCTCCCGTATTATTATCCAACTGAAGAGTCGCCCGGATCACCGCGTTACGAAAGTACCGAGGAAAGTCCGGACTCCGAAGAGCAAAGTGGTGGCTAACAGCCACCCGGAGCAATCCGCGGGATAAGTGCCACAGAAAATAAACCGCCGTTAGCAATAACGGTAAGGATGAAACGGTGGTGTAA
>WLIM01000088.1 GCA_009702205.1 Actinomycetota bacterium
CAAAACAGATTTCAAGCTGTGATAAATCTCGGCGCCCCAGCGAAGTGATTCTTTAAATGATTCTGCGCCAATTGGTGCAACCATAAATTCTTGAATATCAACGTTGGTATCTGCGTGTGCGCCGCCATTGAGAATATTCATCATTGGGACTGGGAGTGTGTGAGCAGTTGGCCCACCGATGTAGCGGAAGAATGAGAGATCCGAAGATTCAGCAGCTGCGCGTGCAACTGAAAGTGAAACTCCGAGGATTGCATTTGCACCTAGACGGCTCTTATTTTTTGTGCCATCAAGTTCAATCATTTCTTGATCAATTAAACGTTGATCTTGTGCGTCATAACCAGAGACGGCTGGCGCGATTTCATCATTTACAAATTCAACGGCCTTTTCAACACCTTTGCCTAGGTAGCGTTTGCCACCATCACGAAGTTCTGCAGCTTCGAAGGCACCAGTAGATGCACCACTTGGAACAGCTGCGCGAGCACTTGAACCATCTTCGAGAACTACTTCAACTTCAACAGTTGGATTTCCGCGCGAATCTAAAATTTCGCGTGCGTGGACTGCCTCGATTAGTGCCATGGTGCTCCTCTATTTTGGAAATTAGCGCTTTAACTGGTGCTAATTCTAACTTGCTATTTGGACTCGTAATTCTTGATTTCTGCGATGTAACCCTTAATAGCCAAGCGCAGAGCAGCCTCGGGATCGATATCTAGGGCGAGTGCTTGGTCGAGAATGCCTAAAATCGCCTTGCCTAATTCTTCTTCTGTAGTCCCTGGCGCCAATTTCAGTGGATGTGCGATTGCAATTTCATGGCCATATTTCTGGGCGCGATAAATCAACTTTGTTGCAAGTGCCAGAGCTGGCTGACCAAGTGGAACGCCTTCAGTAGCTGAGGTTCTACCTTTTTCTGCAGCTTTCTGGGCCTCCCAATTTTCTAATACTTCTGCGCTTCCTGAAACTTTTGTATCACCAAATACATGTGGGTGGCGGCGAATTAATTTTTCAGCGACAGTTTGCGCTACTTCTTCCACACTAAAAGGATCGGTTGGATGTTCTTCAGCCATTCTGGCGTGAAAGAAAACTTGAAGCAGAACATCGCCTAGCTCCTCACGCATTGCTGCGCGATCGCCCTCTTCTACCGCTTCAATAAATTCATATGACTCTTCTAATAAATATTTCAAAAGAGTTTCATGGGTTTGTTCAGCATCCCAAGGACATCCACCTGGCGAGCGAAGTCGATCCATGACCCCACGAAGTGCTTCAAGTTGTGAGGTCGGATCACTCATATTTATTATTTCTTAACGGCTGCGTTATCTGCGGCGGTAAGAATGTTTCCGCTTTCGTAATCCCAAACGCCATAACGTGGATTAATCTTAACTTTCTTCTCTTTACCCATGGCAATGATTAACTTTTGAATTCCGCTGCCATCAGTGCTTGTGTCACCTTGGGCTTTTAGCGCGTCGCCTAATTTTTCAGCAAGCAGAACTGTGCGCAGGTAACGTTGGAAATCTTTAGGTGCAATTTGTGCTTGAACAAGTGAAGATGCAAGACGATCTTCGCCACCAATTTGCAGAATAATATCCGCGCGTCGTGCTGCTAGTTCTGAATCCTTAACTTTCATTGAAATCTTTGTTGCAATGTCATCAAAAATTACTGAAATTACGTGGAAGCGAATCGCATTTGTATTTAGATCTGCGCCAGTAGCAAGTGTCATACCCTGGGTATCGATCTTGCTACGCTCTTTTAGAATTTCTGTTACTGAACCTTGAACAGTTGAAAGAGGAATTTCGGTCTTGCCGATAGTTGCTGCAGAGTTTGAACTTGAACAGCCAGTTAGCGCAACTAGAAGTCCAGCAGTAGCCAATGCAACAATCTTCTTAATATTCTTCACAAGATCCCCGTTCGCAATTTCTCTTAGTTTAATTATTTTTTAACCGGTGCAACGATTGAAGTTAGAACTTCGATCGTCCAAGGCAGAACTGAAGTATCCCCTATCTCCCCACCTGCAATCCAATTTGGGGCACTTGCCCGCGCAACTAATACGGTCGATGTGGCTGTTTTCACGATTGAACCAGGATAAATTCTGTTTAATCTCATAACAGCCGAGTCCGGCAGATTAAGTGGTGCAAGTCGCAAATGTTTTCCTTGGAGAACAACTTCAGTTAGGCCCAAACTCTTAGCAAGAGTTCGTAAATTTGCAACCGCCATTAAGTTAATGGCCTCCTCTGGAAGTTCACCAAAGCGGTCAACTAATTCGTCTTTTATTGCATCTAAATCTGCAGGACTTTGGGCATCAGCCATTCTGCGATAAATATCGAGGCGAAGTCGTTCGGAAGTTAAATATTCGACTGGAATATGCGCGGTGACTGGAAGTTCAACTTTGCACTCTTTGAATTTACTTTCATCTTCGCTTTGGGGAACAAATCCAGTTTTGAATTCTTCAACAGCTTCACCAACCATGCGCATATATAAATCAAATCCAACTTCAGCAATATGCCCCGATTGTTCGCCACCTAATAAGTTGCCAGCCCCGCGAATCTCTAAATCTTTAAGTGCAACTTGCATGCCAGAACCAAGATCTGTGTTTGTAGCAATTGTTGTTAGTCGATCGTGTGCAACTTCAGTAAGTGGTTTATCTGCAGAGTAAAGGAAGTAGGCATATGCGCGTTCGCGAGAGCGTCCTACTCGGCCACGTAATTGGTGGAGTTGAGAAAGTCCAAAGGTATCTGCGCGATCAACAATCAAGGTATTTGCATTTGGAATATCGATTCCACTTTCAATAATTGTTGTGCAGACCAAGATATCGAAATCGCGTTGCCAGAATCCAAGAATTGCATCCTCTAATTCGCGTTCGCCCATCTGTCCATGAGCAACTCGAATTCGCGCTTCTGGAACTAATTTATGAAGGCGCTCGACTACTCCATCAATACTTTCAACTCGATTATGGATGTAGAAAATCTGACCATCTCGAAGTAATTCTCGATGAATTGCCGCAGTGACTTGTTTGTCATCGTATGGCCCAACATAGGTTAGAACGGGATGTCGCTCTTCTGGTGGCGTAGTTATATTCGACATTTCGCGGATACCGGTAATAGCCATTTCGAGCGTTCTTGGAATTGGCGTCGCTGACATCGAGAGCACATCAACGTTGGTTCGCGTCTTCTTAAGCTCCTCTTTATGTTCAACGCCAAAGCGTTGCTCCTCATCCACAATTACTAATCCAAGGTCACGGAATTCGACATCTTTAGATAGCAAACGATGAGTACCAATAACTACATCGATTGAACCCGATTTAATTCCTTCAAGAATTTCGCGCCCCTCTTTTGGCGTATTAAATCTTGATAATCCCGCTACCTTTATTGGAAAGCCGGTATATCTATTGTGAAATGTTGTTAAATGTTGTTGGACCAAGAGCGTTGTGGGAACTAGCACCGCAACTTGTTTCCCATCTTGAACCGCTTTAAATGCGGCGCGAACTGCAATCTCTGTCTTTCCATATCCAACATCACCGCAAACAACACGGTCCATTGGATGTGATTTCTCCATATCAGCTTTAACTTCTTCAATCGTTGCTAACTGATCAGTTGTTTCAACATATGCAAATGCTGCTTCAAGTTCTCGTTGCCACGCAGTGTCTTGCGAGAAGGCATAACCAGGTGCACTCATGCGCGCGGCATAAAGTTGAATTAACTCGGCAGCAATTTGCTTAACAGCTTTGCGAGCACGACGCTTTGTATTCTGCCAATCTGAACCACCAATTCGGTTTACCGAAGGTGCTTCCCCGCCAACATATCTTGTTATTTGCTCGAGCGTATCTGTCGGAACAAATAATCGATCGGCTGGTTGGCCGCGCTTTGAAGCTGCATATTCGATCACTAAATATTCTCTGGAAACGTTTGCGACCGTACGGTTTACTAACTCAATATATTTTCCAACACCATGTTGTTCATGAACAACATAATCTCCAGGTTTTAATTCGAGTGGATCAATTGCCTTTTTACGACGCGATGGCATCCGTGCTTGATCTTTATTTGATGTACGTTGTCCTGAAATATCTTTCTCGGTTATAAGCGCAACTTTTGCCTGATGATTAATAAAGCCATGTTCGATTGAACTTGTTGTGAATTTAACGCCAGTAATTTGGGATTCGCGGAAAAGCGCTTGGTATCTCTCAAGAATTCCAGCACCTGTTGCGCTAAAAATCAGGTTAAACCCATCGCTTATCCAATTGGAAATATCAGCAATCGCGTTATCTATATTCCCGTCATAGATTGGAATTGCCTGGAAATCTGCAAGTTCATTAGCCTGCG
>WLIM01000089.1 GCA_009702205.1 Actinomycetota bacterium
AGAATATCGACACTTGCCCCAGTAAGTAGGCCAACTCGAGCATTTAAAGATCCGGCGAAATCCAATTCGCCACGCATCGCTCGCTCTGTAATTTCTGCTACTTGCGGCCCAACGTTGTGCTTTGCCGCTATCACATCAATAACTTCTTGTTGGATCAAAGTTGAATCCATGTCCAGTAGAACTATTCGCTTGGCACGTCGCGCAAGTCCACTTTGTTCTACCGCCAAATCAATGTTGTTTGACCTTGCAATCTCCGCAAGTTCGCGTTGAATTATCTTCAATTCGTCCTGCGTTGAAGCAAGTGTCACTTCAAATTCAATTGCAGTCAGGGGATAGGAGGCCGTGCGTCTGATTCGATCAATATTTCCGCCACGTTGGGCGATCTTTGTTGCTATTGCAGCCACTCCTGCTGGTCGTAATTCTTGCGAAAGGGCGACAATATGTAAATTTGGATTAGCGGCATCGGCCTTTGTTTGATCAGTGAAATCGATGGCTAAATCTAGGTTCAACTTATTAGTGGCAGCAATCAGATCTGCTTCGATTGCAGATGCATGAGCGGGGTCGAGCGAAATTAGAGTAGTTAGAATTAAACGTCCTCGAATTACTACTTGCTCGATATCGAGAATCTTGATCGAAAATTCTTCGAGAGTTGCAAATAGGGCTTGTGTTACACCTGGGGCGTCGACTCCAGAAATAAGGATCAAGCCAGTGTGCTGCATATTGGTTGTGTTGGCTTCGTTGGCTTCGCCCGTCGTCATCGGCATAGATTAGCGGTTTGTAACCTGCGCTGGTCGCAGTTAAAGGTATCTTTAGCCTGTGATTCCGGTTCTGCAGGTAGAAAACGTTAGCGTGGTCCGCGACGGAAAAACTATTCTGGGTCCGCTTACTTGGCAAGTCAGTGAGAATGAGCGCTGGGTTATTTTGGGACCCAATGGTGCAGGAAAATCTACACTTTTTGCACTTTGTTCTAGCCAAATACATCCAACAAGTGGAACTCTTCATATTCTTGGTTCGAAACTTGGCGCGGTAGATGTATTTGAATTAAGACCTCGTATTGGATTTATGGGATCAACTTTAGTTGAACAATTTCCGTATGATGAGAAAGTTTTAGATGTTGTTCTCACCGCTGCATATGCAGTTCTCGGAAGATGGCAAGAAGCTTATGAACTATGGGATGAATCTAGAGCACAAGCTTTGCTCACAACTTTGGGTGTTCGCGAATTAGCATCACGAAAATTTTTCACCTTAAGTGAAGGCGAAAAGAAGCGCACGTTAATAGCACGTGCTCTTATGGCAGATCCAGAAATTCTTCTCCTAGATGAACCAGCATCCGGTTTAGATCTTGGTGGCCGGGAGGATCTACTAAAACGTTTCGACCTTCTTGCTATGGACCCCCATTCACCAGCAACTTTGATTATCACCCACCATATTGAAGAGATTCCTGCAGGCACGACGCACGCACTGCTCTTAAAAGCCGGCGGTGTAATCGCGAGTGGGCCTATCGCCGAAGTCGTAACTTCTGAGAATCTCTCCGCTGCCTATGAGATGCCAATTACGGTGACGACTAACAACAATCGTTATTCGGCCAACGCGCTCTCTTGAACTTAATTGATCTACTGCCAAAACATTGGCGAGACTTTCTTGGAACAAAGAGCACACTTCTAGAAACGATTGCACTTTCAGAGGATACGATTCCAAATACTTCGAATATCTTTAGAGCTTTTGAGAGACCGATAGCGCAAATCAAAGTTGTCATTATTGGTCAAGATCCTTATCCAAATCCGGAACATGCAATGGGCCTTTCCTTTAGCGTCCCCAAGGAAGTATCGAAACTGCCGCCAACATTGCGAAATATATTTAAGGAGCTAGAGACTGATTTAGGAATAACGAATGAGTCTGGTGATTTATCCCCATGGCATGAGCAAGGAGTTTGTCTCCTAAATCGAGTTTTGACGACAAAATCAGGTATTAGCCAGGGTCATAAAGATTTAGGTTGGCAAGAATTTACTAACGAAGTCATAAAAGTTTTAGCGGATAAGAAAATAGTCTTTATCTTGTGGGGTGAAAGTGCTGGTGAGCTGGCGAAATATATTGATCCCGCAAAGACCATACGTAGCCCGCACCCAAGTCCGCTCTCTTCGTATCGTGGTTTTTTTGGCTCAAAGCCATTCAGCAAAGCTAATGAATTGCTGATTAACTTTGGGTTTAGCGAGATCGATTGGCGTACTTAGAAACGAAATTTAGATTTGTTGCTATCGATGCGCCTATGAATAACGCAAACATAGCGGTTCCGATACCGAGCGTTCCACCCAGAATTTTGCCTATAACAAGCACCGTTAATTCAATTGAAAGTCTGGCTCGTGAAATACGTATCCCTGTACGTTTATGAATCGATGTCATAAGACCATCTCGAGGTCCAGGACCAAGGCCGCAAGTGATGTAGATGGCTGAGCCAGCACCAACCAGTCCAATGCCAACAAGCACATAAACTATTTGAAGAAGAAGATTGGCTTTGATGCTTGGTATTGAATCAACACCAATCTGAACAAATAGTGCAATCACGATGATATTGCTGATTGTTCCAAAGCCTGGTCTCTCTTTCAGCGGCAACCACAAGGCTAAAACCGCAACACTTATTAGAGCTGTGCATTCTCCTATGGTGAAAGGTGTGTGCAATGAGAGACCTTGAGCGAAAACTGACCAGGGTGAATTACCAATTGTTGATTGGATAAGTAGCGATTCTCCTATTCCAAATATCGCGAGACCGCAGATCAAAATAGCGAAATTCTTTGGCGTCACTGCCCATCTATTTTTTGCAGTCCAAGATGTAAGGGGGATAGTTCGCGATGGCTTCAAAATATGAAGTATTTGACGCCATAATTCTTTGATTTTCACTGTTAGAGTCTACCGATATACGACGAGGAGCTATGGATGTTTGTTGGACTTGGAACAGTAATAAATGTCTTTGCAATTCTTGCGGGTTCTGCTCTAGGTATTTTCGCAGGGGCGAAATTCAAAGAGGAGACTCGAGATCTAGTCACATCCGTTCTGGGCTTCGTAACTTTGCTCGCAGCCGCCGATGCGATTAAGCAACTTTGGAATAGCGATTTCACTAATCAGCTTCCTAAAGGTTGGGCAGTTTTGACGATTCTTGCATCGCTATTAATCGGGGCTTTAATTGGAAATACTCTGGGTATTGAAAAACGATTAGAAATTCTCGGAACTCGATTAAAGAATAGATTTGATCCGAATGGAGCTAGTCCATTTGTAGATGGTTTTGTTTCTGCCTCATTGCTCTTTGTAATTGGTCCAATGGCCATTCTCGGTTCAATAAGTGATGGAATGGGAAGTGGCATCGACCAACTTGTTCTGAAAAGCATTCTTGATGGGATTACTTCGATAGCTTTCGCCGCGACTCTTGGTTGGGGTGTCGCGGTATCGGCGCTTCCAGTAGGAATTTATCAATTCTCTTGGACTGCTGTTGGATTTGTTCTAGGTGCGATTCTTCCGGATTACCAAGTGCTGGCCATGACTGCTACCGGTGGAATTTTGCTTCTAGGAATTTCACTTCGGATGTTGAAAATTAAGCAGGTTCCAGTTGGAAACTTACTTCCTGCTCTTTTTCTGGCGCCGGTTATTGCTGGTGCACTCCATATATTCGCTTAGTTTTAAAATTTAGCAGTATCAATAACAAAGCGATATTTTACGTCGCTCGCGACTGTGCGCTCGTAAGCCTGATTGATGTATGAAGGTTCGATAACTTCTACATCGCTGACGATATTGTGTTCACCACAGAAATTAAGCATCTCTTGAGTTTGCGCAATACCGCCAATCATGGAACCTGCCAATGATCTGCGTTGTGCTAGTAGTGATGGTGTACTAATTTCATAAGGCTTGCCTGGAAGACCAATTAGCACAAGAGTTCCATCCAATTTAAGAAGATTTAGATACGGGGTTAAATCTAAATCAGCTGAAACCGTATTTAGTATGAGGTCGTAATCTTTTGAAAGTTTCTCAAGATTTGCGATGTCTTTTGTGACAACGAATTCGTGAGCCCCCATTGCCTTGGCGTCAGCTTCTTTGCTTGGTGAATGTGAGAAAACAGTCGTGTGTGCGCCTAACGCAACTGAAAACTTGACTCCCATATGGCCAAGGCCCCCAAGACCGATTACTCCTACTTTCTTCCCCTTGCCAGCGCCCCAATTTTTCAGTGGGGAGTAGAGCGTTATTCCTGCGCATAGAAGTGGCGCTACTCCAGACATGTCAAGATTGGCTGGCACTGTTACTGCGTAATCT
>WLIM01000009.1 GCA_009702205.1 Actinomycetota bacterium
GGCACTTCTGCCTTACACCTCAACAGCACGATAAGGAGAATAGAAAATGAAACTTATTCTTACTCGTGAAGTATCAGGTCTAGGACAAGCTGGCGATGTTGTAACCGTTAAAGATGGTTTTGCTCGCAATTACCTATTGCCTCGCGGCAATGCGATCGCTTGGAGCCTTGGTGGCGAAAAGCAGATTGAAGGAATTCGTCGTGCTCGTAGCGCTCGTGAAATTCGCGACCTAGATCATGCAAAAGAAATCAAAGCAACACTTGAAAAGGCTGAGATTGTTATCAAGTCAAAAGCTGGAGCAACCGGAGTTCTATTCGGTTCTGTTACAGACAAGGACATTGCTGCAGGCGTTAAGGCTGCTACAGGTCTAGATATCGATCGTCATCGCGTAAAGGTTGCTGGACATATTAAAAAGCTTGGTAAGTACACCGCGAAGGTTTCACTTCAAGGTCAAGTATCTGCCAACGTCAACATCTCTGTTGTAGCTATTTAATATCTCTAAATTTAAAAGGCCCACCTCGAAAGAGGCGGGCCTTTTTTAATTCTCAAATTTTAAAATTCTTAAATAGTGAGATAAAAATATAAATCTTTACCCACAGCTTTCTGCCTATTTTTGAGCGTAGATGAGTGGTAACCCCAACACTTCTCCACCCTTTATGCACATCTTTTCCACCACTATCCTCAACTTCTCCACATGCTCACACACATCGATTTCAAGGGATCTAACACCTCTCACCCCTATCTCATTAAATTACGCACGTTAGAGAAATATTTTCACTGTCAGTGGTCGTTGGGAGGCTATGTCTATGAGCATCGCAGAACTCCCCAACCGTGGAAATAACAACTCCAATCTCTCCAGCAATCGTTCACCTGCAAATATTGAATTCGAACGCACACCACCACAAGATTTAATTGCAGAGCAAGGCGTGCTTGGTGGCATGTTGCTGAGTAAAGAATCAATTGCAGATGTAGTCGAAATTATTCGCGAACGAGATTTCTACAGACCAGCACACGAACTTATTTACGACGCAATTTTAGATTTGTATGGTCGCGGCGAACCTGCCGATCCAGTAACTGTTGCGGCTGAATTAACAAAGCGTGGCGACATCGCTCGTGCCGGTGGCGCACCATATCTACACACACTAATTAACTCAGTTCCAACCGCAGCTAACGCTGGCTATTACGCAAAGATTGTTCGCGACCATGCAATCATGCGTCGACTTGTTGAAGCCGGAACCAAGATTGTTCAACTCGGATATTCCGGTGAAGGCGAAGTTGATGATGCAGTTGATCAAGCATCTGCAGAAATTTTCCAAGTAACTGAACATCGCACCACAGAGGATTACATTCAATTATCAGAACTTCTTCCAGCAGCGCTAGATGAGATTGAAGCAATTTCTAATGGTGTTAAAGGCGAAGGTGTAAAAACTGGATTTAAAGATCTCGATACTTTGACTAATGGTCTACATCCAGGAAACATGATTGTTCTAGCTGCGCGTCCTGCAGTTGGTAAATCAACACTTGGTTTGGATATCGCGCGTCACGCTTCAATTCATAATGGCGATCCTTCAGTTATCTTCTCGCTTGAAATGAGCCGCTCTGAAATCACAATGCGTATGCTCTCTGCGGAAGCTCGCGTTGCGCTAAACAACATTCGATCTGGCGCACTTACAGATGAAGAGTGGGGCCGCTTGGCAAAGCGCATGGGCGAAATTTCACAAGCTCCATTGTTTATTGACGATTCACCAAACCTCTCACTTATGGAAATTCGTGCGAAGGCACGTCGCTTAAAGCAGCGCCATGGTTTGAAGTTAATTGTTATCGACTACTTGCAGTTGATGACGGCAGGCAAACGCGTTGAAAGCCGCCAACAAGAAGTTTCCGAGTTCTCTAGAAATCTTAAATTATTAGCAAAAGAGTTAGACGTTCCAGTAATTGCGATTTCACAGTTGAACCGTTCACCAGAACAGCGCGCAGATAAGAAGCCAATGCTCTCTGACCTTCGTGAATCTGGTTCTATTGAACAAGATGCTGACGTTGTAATTCTTCTGCATCGCGATGATATGTACGACGGCGCAAATAGATCTGGCGAAGCTGATTTAATTATTGCTAAGCACCGTAATGGACCTACTCGAACAATTACCGTAAGCGCACAATTACACTTTGCAAGATTTAGCGATATGGCACCAAGCTATTCTCAGAACGCCGAAAACTTCGTTAAAGATAATTAAATAACTGGCGAAAGTTTTCCAGTTTCGACGCTAAAGATTGCGCCCATTACTTTGATGTTCTTTGCGAGCAATGGATAACTTTCAATTCTTTGGATATCAGTCACTAACGCCTTCATCTGATCTTTAACAGTGCGAATTTCGATTCCACGAGTATCTACTCCAGATTTTTCTAGAATCGCGGCATGAATTTCATGTTCCTCGCCGCTCGCCATTCGACAATCTGTATGTGGCATTACAAGAACGCGATTTACTCCAAGTAGATGTGTAGCCAAAACTAAAGTACGAAGTACGTCCTCGGTTACGCGCGCACCGGCGTTACGTAAAATCTTGGCATCACCTGCCTCCATTCCAACAATGTGAAGTGGATCGATACGTGAATCCATACAGGTAACGATTGCTAGACCCTTAAGTGCTTGCCCACTTAGACCTTGGGATTTAAAAGTGCTGGCATATTCTTTATTAGCACCAAGGAGATCTGCGAAATTTTCCATGTGAGAAATTTACCCTAAATGCTAGTTCTTGCGCGGTTCGCTAAATAGATGCCGATAAGTACGACTACAGCGCCAATAGTTTGAACGAGATTCAACTTCTCAAATAAGAATATCCAAGCGAAGATTCCACCAAAGACCGGCTCGAGCATTCCAATCGCGCTAGAAGTTGCGGCGCTTAAGCCACGAAGGCCATTTAAAACTAAGAAGTATGGAATTGCGGTTCCGAATAGAACTACCCATAAAACCAGATAGAAAGTCGGAGTTGTTGATCCTTCAAGTCGGCCAGTTAAATTAACAGTGTCACCAAGCTTTGCAAACGGGAAGTTCCACCATGGCAAAATAATTGCAAAGAAGAGTGAGGAAATTCCAAGACCCCAAGCCATTGTTGCTTCACTTGATTTAGTACCAACTAATTTCTCACCAACAAGGAAATATACCGCCAAGGCCAGCGCATCTAGAAGCGCAAAAATTATTCCAAGGCCATCGAGAGTAAGCCCGCGCCAAACTTGAGCTATTAGTAGCAGACCAGTTAGACCAACTACTAAACCCCACCACATAAGGGGGGATACCGCTTTCTTTTGAATGAAGCGCATCCAAAGTGCAATCCAAATTGGTGCCGTAAATTCAATGATTAAGGCGATTCCAACATTTAAGCGCAGAATTGCGATGAAGTAGAAAACATTTACTGCGGCAAAACCAAAAACTCCAAAAACAATAAGTATTGGAAGTTCTTTCAATTCAATACGAAGAGATTTCTTGTTCTTGAAAAATACATAGGTAAAGAGAATTAAGAAAGCGCCTAGAGTTCTAATTTGAGTTAAGCGCCAAGCAGATAAACCGCTCTCCATAGCTAATTTCGCAGGGATACTGCTTGCAGCGAAGAAGATAGAGCCAAGGACTAAATAGGCCTCATGTCGTAAATTCTTAAGCACGGTGGATTCTAGCGGTTAAAAAGCGCTTTCAGGTATCTCCATCAGATCGCCGGATTCACTCAAAACTATTTTTAATTCAGCTTTGATATGAGGCAGAACAGTTCTTACGAAGAATTTTGCAGAAGCAATCTTGCCTTCATAGAAATCCGCATCGCGGCCAGGGTTTGAAGATTTAGCAATTGCAATTTCTGCTTGACGCAACAACAACCAAGCAATAATTACTTCACCAACAGACATAAGAAGGCGAGTTGTATTTAACCCAGCTTTATAAATCTTTTCGGCGTTCTCTTGTGATTCCATCGCAAAGCCAACAAGAGTCCCAGTCATTGCATTTAAATCTTCAAGAGTTTTTGCAAGTGCAATCTTTTCTTCTGCAAGTTCACCGCCTGATGCAGCAAAGGCTGCAATCTCTTTTCCTAACAGTCCAAGAGCCCGGCCGCCATCTTTAATGATTTTGCGGAAGAAGAAATCCAAACCTTGAATTGCAGTCGTTCCTTCATACAACGTATCAATTTTGGCGTCGCGAACATATTGTTCTAGCGGCCAATCTTGCGTAAATCCAGATCCACCAAATGTTTGTAGCGATTCGGTTCCAAGTAGAACCCATGATTTTTCACTGCCATAGCCTTTAACAATAGGCAGCAATAAATCATTTAGCGCTTCCATGTCAGCCACTTTGTCAGCATCGTTAGCTGCTTTAGCAAGCATGATTTCATCTTGAATTGACGCGGTGTAAAGAATTAGCGCGCGCATGCCCTCGGAATATGATTTTTGAACCATGAGCGAGCGACGAACATCTGGGTGATTAATAATCGTTACACGTGGGCTGGCCTTATCTGCCGCCTTAGTTAAATCCGGGCCTTGTACGCGCACTTTGGCATAAGCCAGTGCTTGTTGATAGCCGGCGCTTAGTGTTGCAATTGCTTTTGTTCCAACCATCATTCGTGCGAATTCAATTACTTTAAACATTTGAGCAATTCCTTGATGGACATCACCAAGCAAATAACCAACTGCAGGTTCCTTCTCTCCTAAGTTCATTTCACAAGTTGCTGAAACATTTAAGCCCATCTTGTGTTCAACGTTGGTTACATAGACTCCATTACGTTTTCCAAGGGCTCCAGTTTCAAAATCAAACATAAACTTTGGAACTAAGAACAGGCTAAGACCTTTAGTACCAGGACCTGCACCTTCTGGTCTTGCTAAAACATAATGAATAATATTTGGATTCAAATCTGAATCGCCAGATGTAATAAATCGCTTTGTTCCAGTGATGTGCCAAGTTCCATCACTTTGTTGAACTGCTTTTGATCTTCCAGCACCAACATCACTGCCGGCATCTGGCTCGGTAAGTTGCATGGTTGCGCCCCAGTCGTTATCAACCATGTGCTGTGCCATCTTTTTCTGATTATCGTTACCAAGTGCATAAGCAACATGTGCGAATGCAGTACCTGATGCATAAATATGAATAGATGGATTTGAACCAAGAACCATTTCAGCAATTGCCCAACGAACTGATGCTGGAATTAACGTCCCACCAATTTCAACTGGTGCATCAATGCGCCACCACTCGTTATCCATGTAAGTGCGGTATGACTTCTTAAAACTTTCAGGCAATTTAATATCGCCTGTCTCTTTATTGAATTGAACTCCGAGTCGATCACTTTCAATAAGTGAATCGCCAAGATCGTTTTCAGCTAAACGTTTAATTTCTTCCAACATCCCCATCGCAGTCTCGCGGTCGATGTCTTTAAAAAGAGATTTGCCTAAAATATCCTCGCGCTTAAGGAGATCGAAGAGGCAGAATTCGATATCACGCAGGTTTGCGGTGTAGTGGCTCATGGCACAATAATGCTACCCGCCAGTAACTTAATCAAGCGTCGCTGAAGATATAGGGTCTGTGCGTGCTACTAAGTGACCGCGATATAAAGGCCGAAATCAGCGCTGGCCGCGTAAAGGTTGAACCTTTCGATGGTGCAATGATTCAACCGTCGAGCGTTGACGTTCGACTCGATCGATTCTTTCGAGTATTCGAAAATCATAAATATTCAGTTATCGATCCATCAATCGAGCAAGCAGATTTAACTCGCGAAGTTGCAGTTGAAGGCAATGAAGAATTTATTCTCCACCCAGGTGAATTCGTTTTAGCAAGCACATACGAAGTAATCACACTTCCAGATGACATTGCTGGTCGCCTTGAAGGCAAATCCTCACTCGGGCGCCTCGGACTACTCACTCACTCAACTGCAGGTTTTATTGATCCAGGTTTCTCTGGACATATAACTTTAGAACTTTCGAATGTAGCTAATCTTCCAGTGAAATTATTTCCAGGAATGAAAATTGGCCAACTCTGCCTAATTAAATTATCTTCACCAGCAGAAAATCCATATGGTTCTGCCCTTTATGGATCTAGATACCAAGGACAACGCGGACCAACCGCAAGTAAGTCTTGGTTAAATTTTCATCAATCAAAAATTAACTAGTCACCTTTTAGCGGGAAGTGCAAAGTAAATTTTGCACCGTGGTTAATTTCTGAATAAACGCTCACACTTCCTTCATGAGCTTTCATGATCGCATCAACAATTGCTAAACCAAGTCCGCTGCCTTCGCCACTAATGCGCGCACGTGATGGATCTGCACGGAAGAATCTTTCAAAAATTCTAGTTTGATCTTCTTGTGATAAGCCAGGACCGTTATCACTAACACTAATTTGTACTTCCGATTCGCTTTGTAAAACTTCAACTTCAATTTTGGTTCCAGAAGGTGTGTGAGTTCTGGCATTTGCAAGTAAGTTCGAAACTGCCTGATGGATGCGCATGGAATCACCAAGAACAAAGACCTCATCGCTATTTGTTTTTAGTGTTATTTCGTGGCTTGGACCAGAGGCTTTAGCTGAAGCGATTGCTTCATTTACTAAATGGTTTATATCAACTGGATCGATTGTTAATTCTCGTGATTGATCCAGGCGAGCTAAAAGTAATAAATCTTCAACTAGCGAGCTCATGCGAATTGATTCTTTCTCAATTCTAGAAATTAGCTCTTTTGTCTTATCTTCACCACTCACTGCGCCTTGGCGATGTAATTCAGCGAATCCACGAATCGCAGTTAGTGGAGTGCGAAGTTCGTGACTTGCATCGGCAACAAAGCGGCGTAACTTATCTTCAGATTCAGTTCGAGCTGCAAAAGATTCTTCAATTCGCGAAAGCATCGTATTGAGCGAACCGGTTAATCTTCCGACCTCGGTCTTTGGATTAATTTCTGGCAGACGCGCAGATAGATCACCTTCAGCAATAGCCGCAGCGGTTTCTTCAATTTTATTTAGCGGTTTCAAACTCAACTTAATGAGAGACCTAGCAACAACTCCGATTGCAATTAAAACAATCAAGCTAATTAAAAAGAATATTCCAGAAAGACCCCGCAAAGTTCGATCCACGCTATCTAGCGCAACTGAAATTACTACCGTTCCAACACCCGATGGAAGTATTCGTGCAATTGCCCGAATATCAGGTTGGCCATCGGCGCCAGGAATTGTGAATGGTCTGCCTTTATGTATAACAACTTCAGCCGGTGTTAATTTGTGAAACTCTTTAATATCAATTGAGTTAGCAAATTGCCCACCTACTTGACCAACAACGTTGCCTTCTAAATCTAGAAGAGTTACTGCAGTTGTGGTTGGAACTCCACCGAGTGGGCGAAGTGGGCGAAAATTATTCTTATCTTCAGATTCGGCTTCCGAAGCAATACCTGCGCGATCTAAGCGCAATAGCGATGTTTGAACTACTTCATCAAGCTGTCTATCTGCTTGGGAAATCAGGAATGAACGGAGCGAATTAGTTGCAGCAAAATCTGATGCGGCAATTGCAATTGTTGCGAGCGCCAGGGTTGCCAAAATTAGTCGATTGCGAAGCGACCACTTTGAAAGCCCATATTTCATTCTAAAAGTTTACTTCGTTTTATTTGCTTGCTGGTAGGCGCATTCGATATCCAACACCACGAACTGTGTGAATCAGAGCTGGGTCGTAGATATCAATTTTCTTACGAAGGTAAGAGATATAAGTTTCCACAATTCCGGCATCCCCACGGAAGTCGTACTGCCAGACGTGGTCAAGAATTTGTGATTTGCTAACAACGCGATCAGCGTTAATCATTAAATAACGAAGCAATAGAAACTCGGTCGGTGAGAGCTCGATTAAATTGCCACCGCGTCGAACTTCGTGAGTTGCTTCATCAAGTTCTAGATCTGCGAAGCGAACTTTTTCTTCATCGCTTTCAACTTGGATTGCACCTGTGCGACGGAGAAGTGCGCGTAGGCGAGCAACTAGTTCTTCAAGGCTAAATGGCTTTGTAACGTAATCATCGCCACCAATAGTTAGACCAGTAATTTTGTCTTCGACTGTGTCTTTTGCAGTTAAGAAGAGAACTCCAACGTTGTGGCCATCTTGGCGAAGCTGGCGGCAGACTTCAAAACCATTTTGATCTGGAAGCATCACATCGAGAATTAGTGCATGCGGTTTAAATTCTTCAGCAATCGTCAGCGCCTCTGAACCGGTGGCGGCGGTGCGAACATCGAAGCCAACAAAGCGAAGGCTTGTGGCGATTAGTTCGGAGATACTATTTTCATCATCAACCACCAGGATTCTTTGTGTGGTGGCTTGTGTGGATTGGCTCATTTGAGGCTTCTCTTTCAGGATTGTCATAGGAAGCAGAGTTCCCTACAAAACTGGGGGTTTCCTGAGAGCCAGCATAATGTGCGCTACTAGTTATCCCCAACCTTTATCCACGGTGTGGAGAATTACAGGCGTGTAATTAAGAGGTATTTAGCGCCAGCGAGTTGCGAGGCTAAAACCGACCCCGATAAATCCGAAGCCAACGAGCATGTTCCAAGCGCCGATTCCAGGGATTGGGTAGGCGGTCGCGCTCACATAGAAAATTACGATCCAGATTAGGCCGGCGATAAAGGCGGCAACCATTGCTGGGGCCAACCACTTTGGGCTCTCGGTTGGAACTGGTGCCGCGTGGACCACATCCTCTGGGATGTAGGCCTTCTCTTTCTTGCGCATACGTGACTTAGGCATGGGCAGAGATTACACCACAATTGCCACATGAATAGTGCCGGCCGGAAGATTTTGGTTGTCGATAACCATGATTCTTTTGTCTTCAATATCGTGCAATATCTCAATGAAATTGGGGCGATTACAACGGTCGTTACAAATTCGGAGATCAAAGCTGATTTCGCCAAGAATTTTGATGGCGTATTAATTTCGCCAGGACCGGGTACTCCAGAGAGCGCCGGAGTAAGTGTTGACGTTGTTAAATATTGCGCTGTAGAAAAAATTCCTGTTCTTGGAATTTGTTTAGGGCTGCAGGTAATTGGAATCGTATTTGGCGCAAAAGTAAGCGGAGCCAGCGAATTAATTCATGGGCGAACAAGTGCAATTAAACATTGCAAAGAAAATATCTTCAAAGATATTCCAAATAATTTCAACGCTACGCGATATCACTCATTAGCTCTTGAAGAAAATTCAATTGGTGCATCAATTGAAATTACTGCTCGAAGTGCCGATGAAACAATTATGGGAATTCGAATTAAAGATAAGAATATTTACGGAGTTCAGTTTCACCCAGAAGCGGTGTTGTCTGAATATGGCTATGAATTGCTAGCGAACTGGTTAGAAATATGTGGTGATGTCGGCGCTCGCAAAAGAATTAACGGGATGAGTCCGATAGCTTCAAATTCTTAAGGTTTTTTATTTACCGTAATTGCAACATCAGAACCAATTACTTGGGTTGTTCCGGCGGCAGGTGCTTGAGCAAGGACAACACCAATTGGCTTTGCTTCGTCATAGCCGCTAATTTCCTTCACCAAAAATCCTGCTTGTGTAAGAATTGTTTGAGCTTCAATTCCAGTTAAATCTATTAGTGCTGGAACTTTTAGACTGCCACTTGCGATTTCTAGGATCACACCACTTCCAGCTTTAATAATTGATCCAGCATCAGGTGTAATTTTTAATACAACACCTGTTCGTGAATTTGAATCGACCGGGACAATTTGGGTAATTAATAAACCAGCTGCAGAAAGCTCATTTCGAGCCTCTTCTAGGCTTAAACCAACGATAGTTGTGGGAACTGTTGTGTCTCCCGGGCCATCTGAAATCGTCAAAGTAATGCTGCTTCCCTTTGGGGCCCGAGTAGTTGCAAGTGGAAGTTGGGATGCAACTCGATCCTTTGGAATTCTTGAATCAGGTGCGCGTTGAATATTTATTGTGTAACCAGACAACAACTTTTCGGCATCGGCTTGGGTCAGTCCAACAACATTCGGAATTTGAAGTGAAGGTTGTGGCGCACTTGAATTAAATGAATTGAAGGCAAGGCCAACAAGTAGTACAAAAGCTGCGATTGCTCCACCCATAACAAGGAAGTTACGACGTGGAACTATTCGACGAATCTTAGTTGTGACATTCTGGCCCTTCATTGCGCGCCGAATATCGGCAAGCATTAAATCCGCACTTTGATATCTGTCAGCAGGATCTTTGGCTAGTGCAACCGTGATAATTTTGTCGATGTTCTCATCAAGATCAGGATTGATTGCACTTGGCAGAACAAAATCTGCAGATACATGTTGGTAAGCAATTGCGACCGGAGTATCCCCAGTAAATGGTGGTTGACCGGTAACTAATTCATAGAGAAGACATCCAACAGAATAAATATCACTTCGCAAATCCGCGGCCTCACCAGTGGCTTGTTCTGGTGATAAATATTGCGCAGTACCAACAATATTCCAAGTGCTTGTCATGGTGGCACCAATATCATCCATGGCACGAGCAATGCCAAAGTCCATAACTTTCACATCACCGAATTCACTCAACATAATATTTCCGGGCTTAATATCACGGTGGATAATTCCATTTTGATGTGAATAAGAAAGTGCATCCAATACACCTTCGATAATTTCTAGCGATCTATCAACTGTTAACGTTGCCCGATCAGATAGTTCCTCGCGAAGTGTGTGGCCAGTTACGAGTTCCATAACGATGTATGAATTAAGGCCCTCTTCACCAGAGTCATAAACCGCAACAATTCCAGGGTGATTTAGCCCCGCAGCAGCAAGTGCTTCTTTACGGAAGCGAGCTACGAATGAAGGATCTCTGGCTAAATCACTTCGTAGAACTTTTACCGCAACTTTTCTCGACAATCTTTGATCTTCACCAATGTAAACATCAGCCATGCCACCAGTGCCAATCATCTGGCCAATTTCATAACGGTTACCAAATAATTTAGCCATTTGCTGCACCAATAAATTCTGTTGCACTTGCTTGATCTTCCAAAACTACTTCTGCCCAAATCACAGTTACATTATCTGGCGCGCCTTTTGCTTTGGTTTCTGTGACAAGAAGTTCCACTAATTCTTGACCGCTATTCTTTTTGATAATTTTCGAAATTTCTAAATCTGAAAGTACCGCTGTTAAGCCATCGCTGCACAATAAGAATTGATCGCCAATAGTTATCGGATAAAGCTGAAGAAGCGGATTTACTTGCGAATCTCCCATAAGTGCTTGGGTAAGAAGCGAGCGTTGGGGATGATTTATTGCTTCTTCGGGGGTAATTCGGCCCTGATCAATTAGCTCTTGCATCACAGTGTGGTCGTTGCTTAATTGATTTAATTTTCCGCCAGAAAATGCATAGCAACGTGAGTCGCCAACATGAAGTAATTCGGCTACATCGCCATTAATTTGAAGTGCAGTAAGAGTCGTTCCCATTCCGACAAGATCTGGTTCCTTCGTTGAAGCATCAAGAATTTGTTTATTTATTTTTCCGGCAACGGTTAATAGAGCGTCGGCTCCTGATTCTGATTCAACAAGAGATTTGATAGCGATACGAGATGCAACTTCTCCACCAGCATGCCCGCCCATTCCATCGGCAACAGCAATCAATTTTGCAGAAACAAGACCAGAATCTTCGTTACCTTCACGATGTAAGCCCAGATCTGAAAGTGCAAATACCTTGAATGCCAGTGACATTTGCGCTTCCTTTCGCTAAATCGTGGCTAAAACCAATAGAGCGATATCTTCCCACTAAATTGGCGCTTGTGAAACTACAAAAAATCTTCGCAGAATTCCTCGGGACTGCGCTCTTACTTACCTCAGTTATTGGCTCAGGAATTATGGCTACTAATTTGACGGACGATATTGGTCTCCAGCTGACAATTAATGCGATTTCAATTGTTTCGATGTTGGCTTTAATCATCACTTTATTTGCCCCTATTAGTGGTGCACATTTCAATCCAGTTGTAACTCTTGGTGAATTGTTTAAGAATCGTATCGACCCTAAGAACGCAATTGCATTTATCGCAGCACAATTCCTCGGCGGATTTATTGGAACAGTTTTCGCAAATTTAATATTTAGTAAACCGGCAATTTTTCAATCTCACCACGGAAGAACTGGCACTAACCTATTTGTAAGTGAAATTTTTGCGACTGCAGGATTAGTAATGATTGTTCATCTTCTAACTGATCAAAAACGTGGCAACTTGGCACCGCTAATTATTCCAGCTTGGATTACAACAGCTTTCTATGCAACATCATCATTTGTTTTTGCAAATCCTGCTGTTACTTTTGCCAGAATTTGGAGCGATTCATTTGCTGGCATAACCCTGCACTCAGCTTGGATTTATATGATTGCGCAATTAATTGGTCTGCCAATAGGTTTAATTGTTGCTCGACTACTTTTTGTGAAAGCTATAAATCCGAATTAAATTACAATTTCGTAAGAAGGATTCAAAATAGTAAGTGAACCCTCGGTTTCGCCAACCATTCCTTCTGCGCAAATAGTTGAACCAACATCTAAACCAGCAATTTCACGACGACCAAGGAATTGCAGAGTAATTCCACCAGTTGTATCCCAAACTTCAACATCTACTCTTGGCGCACCGCCTGATGGCGCAGTTCTAATCGCGGTTACTTGACCACGTACATGTGCACGCGTTCGCCAAGTTGCATTTGAAATTGGCAAAATATCTTCGCTGTAGTGACTAACTGGCCCGGCCTCTGAGCTTTGCAATCTAGGAAGCGGAATCTTCTTAGCTGCAGGAGCCGCTTCTTTAACGGCAATATGGCTGTCGAGATGCGAGTCAGAGTCCAAAATTTTCTCAACATCGAACGGAATAATTGTTGCTACAACTCTAGAAAGTTGTGAGATCGGCGCTGCAATAGCTTCAGCAGTCTGATCATGCAGAACTTTGCCCAAGAATCTTGAGTAAGAGCGACGTGGAAGTAAGAGAGTTAGCTCAACATCCTGGTTTGCAGTCGCACGTATTGAATAATCAACAGCAGCATTAGGCAATCTTCGATCCGGACAGTCAATCATCTGAAGTGTTACATCCGACAAGGCAGGATTCTTAGCCCAATCTGCAGAAATTGAATCTGCTCTTTGATCATCAATCACAAAGTGCACAGCAGTTAGATTGCGTGGGTTCAAACTACGCGCGTAACGAATAGAACCAACAGTTGCAATATCGACGTTATCAATCAGAACAGTAACGTCGTGGCGTGAAATAGATGTGCGACGAGACTTTGCTTCTGTCACACGAAGTGCAGCTTGTTCTTTTCGATATTGACGATTTAGTCGGAGCAATAAGACAACGAGAATGGGAGTAATCGCGATAATTATCCACGCACCTTCAGTGAATTTAACGATTGCGAAAATTATAACGATAACTGTAGAAACAACTCCAGAGACCATATTAATTCCGTACTTAACTTGCCAACCTTTTTCACGCATACTAATTGCGCGTTTAGCCATTCCATAGCCAGTTAATGAGAATCCAGTAAAGACGCCGAGAGCATAGAAGGCAACTAGATGTTCTACCGATGCCTTAGTTGCTAAAGCTAACAAGATTGCGCTTCCAGCAAGTAGGAAAATTCCATTTGAAAACGCTAAACGGTGCCCACGTTTTGTTAATTGGCGAGGCAAGAAACCATCAGTCGCTACGAAATTAACTAAATAAGGAAAGCCGTTATATGCAGTATTTGCACCAGTGAAGAGAATCAACATTGTTGCTGCCTGAACAACATAGAAAAATGCCCCACCAAAAAGCGAGTTACCTAAAGCCCCTTTAGCGATTTGTGAAATAACAGTCGGCGTTCCACTTTCAAATGGCATCGTCCACATTGCATGAGCAAAGTAGGAGATACCAAAAACTAAAGTTGCAAGAATTGAACTCATAATTACTAACGTGCGACGAGCATTAACGCCTTCAGGAACTCTAAAGAGTGAAACTCCATCAGAGATGGCTTCTAGGCCAGTTAATGAAGATCCACCATTAGCAAAAGCGCGAAGCAAGATAAATATTGCAGCAAAAGTAAATAGCCCTTGAGAATGTCCAATCGGAATGACACCTTCAACATTTGTATCTAATTTTGGAAGTGTTCCATTAATAGAACGGAAGATTCCCATCCCGAATACAACAGCGAGAGATCCTGCAAAGAAATAGGTAGGGAAGGCAAATGCCGCACCTGCCTCTTTCACGCCCCGAAGATTCATGAAAGTTAAAATTACAATCACTAAGATTGTCATCTCTAATTTCCAGGGTTGCAGATTATTAAAGGTAGAAATAATCGCATCGACACCAGCTGCAGATTGAATTGCAACTGTAACTATGTAATCCAACATAAGTGCAACAGCTGCTATTTGCGCAATTACTGGCCCAAAATTATCTCGCGAAACTACGTAAGCGCCACCAGATTTTGTGTAAATCGAAACAACTTCACGATAAGAAAAAGTTACGATGACAAGTACTGCAAGTACAACTGCAGTCATCGGCATCAAGATATTAAATGCAGCGAGTCCAAACATTGGGATAAGTGCAAGGAGAATCTGTTCGCTGCCATATGCCGAAGATGAAATACAGTCTGAAGAGAGAATTCCAAGTGCATGTGTCTTGCTAAGTCTTTGGTGTGAAAGTGAATGGCGGTTTAGCGGAATTCCAAGAATGCGTTTTTTAATCCGGTATGAAATCGGGTCTGCAAGATGCGCATGCTCCTGAAGAACCATTGGTTCTGGGGCGTCATCAGTCCAAGACTTTGGCACGGCCACTCTTCCTATAAATAGAAAATCTTCAGTTCTTCGAGTTTTAGCTGGATTTAATTTTACTTCGCATTCGAGGCGTATGCTTGCCGCATGCAATTAAAAACTGACCTTTATATTGATGGCGCATGGGTAAAGGGCGATGGCACCCTGCCCGTAACCGACCCAAGCACCGGAA
>WLIM01000090.1 GCA_009702205.1 Actinomycetota bacterium
AGAAATACGAAATATTTGATATCACCAAATTACCTGCCGCAGAATCACTTCCATTTAGCCTTAAGGTTTTATTAGAGAACTTGCTCCGAACTGAAGATGGCGCAAATATCACGGCAGCGCAGATTGAAGCTCTTGCGAATTGGAATCCAGATTCCGAGCCAGATACTGAAATTCAATTCACGCCAGCACGTGTAATCATGCAGGACTTCACCGGAGTTCCTTGTGTGGTTGACCTTGCAACTATGCGCGAAGCAATTGTTGAACTTGGTGGTGATCCAGCAAAGGTAAATCCGCTGGCGCCCGCAGAATTAGTAATTGACCACTCGGTTATCGCAGATAAATTTGGAACGAATACTTCTTTTGAAGAGAACACTGACATTGAATATCAGAGAAACCAAGAGCGCTACCGCTTCTTGCGTTGGGGACAGAGCGCATTTGATGAGTTCAAAGTTGTTCCACCAGGAACAGGAATTGTTCACCAAGTAAATATTGAGTACCTAGCACGCGTAATTATGACGCGTGAAGTCAATGGAGTGCTTCGTGCATATCCAGACACTGTTGTAGGTACAGATTCACACACAACAATGGTTAATGGACTTGGTGTCTTGGGTTGGGGCGTTGGTGGAATTGAGGCTGAAGCGGCGCTACTTGGTCAACCGGTTTCTATGTTGATTCCTCGCGTAGTTGGTTTCAAATTAAATGGTCAACTTCCTATCGGAACAACTGCAACAGACTTAGTTCTAACAATTACCGAGATGCTTCGCAAGCACGGTGTAGTTGGAAAATTCGTAGAATTTTATGGCCCAGGTGTAACAGCCCTGCCTATGGCGAACCGAACAACAATTGGAAACATGTCACCAGAATATGGTTCGACTTGCGCAATTTTCCCAATTGACGAAGAGACTATTCGCTACTTATCACTTACTGGAAGAAGCGCAGATCAATTGGCTCTTGTTGAAGAGTATGCAAAGCGTATTGGAATCTGGCACAACCCAGATAAGGCGCCAAGATATTCTGAAACTTTAGAGTTGGATCTTTCGACAATTGTTCCTTCAATAGCGGGACCAAAGCGTCCTCAAGATCGAATTCAACTTTCAAATTCCAAAGTGTCATTTGAGAAAGTACTTCCTACTTATTTCACAGATAAAACTTCTAAAACTGCGGTTGATATCACCTTGGATGGCAAGGCGACTTCAGTTTCCAATGGCGCAGTTGTGATTGCTTCAATTACATCTTGTACAAATACTTCAAATCCAAGCGTAATGATTGGCGCGGCGCTTCTAGCAAAGAAGGCCGTGGAGAAAGGTCTACGCAGTAAGCCTTGGGTAAAAACAACGCTGGCTCCAGGATCAAAAGTTGTAACTGATTATTACGACCGCGCAGGACTTACAACTTATATGGAGCAACTTGGCTTCAACTTAGTTGGATATGGCTGTGTTACTTGTATTGGAAACTCTGGACCACTTCCAGCGCCAATTAGTAAAGCTATTAACGAAAACGATCTTGCAGTTACTGCCGTTCTTTCTGGTAACCGTAACTTTGAAGGTCGTATTAGCCCAGATATCAAGATGAACTATCTGGCTTCGCCACCACTGGTTGTTGCGTATGCACTTGCCGGAACTATGGATCACGATTTTGAGAAGGATTCAATCGGCAAAGATACAACCGGAAATGATGTTTTCCTAAAAGATATCTGGCCATCAACTGAAGAAATTCAAAGCGTTATCGATGCTTCGATTTCATCAGAAATGTTCACAAAAGATTATGCAACTGTTTTCGAAGGCGATCACCGCTGGAAATCCCTTGCAACTCCTACAGGTAAAGTTTTTGAATGGGATTTGAAATCCACCTATGTTCGCAAACCACCTTACTTTGAAGGCATGCCAAGAAATCCAGAACCAGTAAAGGATATTTTGAAAGCTCGAGTAATGGCAGTTCTTGGTGATTCAGTTACAACAGATCACATCTCACCTGCTGGAAATATCAAAGCCGATTCACCAGCTGGAAAATATTTGGCGGAACACGGTATTGATCGCGCCGACTTCAACTCATATGGATCTCGTCGAGGTAATCACGAAGTAATGATTCGTGGAACTTTTGCAAACATTCGTCTTAAGAATTTACTTTTGGATGGCGTTGAAGGTGGCTTCACTAAGAATTTCTTAGATGGTGGAAATCAATCAACAATTTACGATGCATCAATGGCATACCAAAGTGCCAATATCCCACTGGTAATTCTTGCTGGAAAAGAATATGGATCCGGTTCATCACGTGACTGGGCAGCAAAGGGAACTGCGCTTCTTGGCGTAAAGGCGGTAATTGCTGAATCTTTCGAACGTATTCACCGTTCTAACTTGATTGGAATGGGAGTTCTTCCATTGCAATTCCCAGCTGGCACGAACGCTGCATCTCTTGGCCTAACTGGAACCGAAGAGTTTTCAATAGTTGGAATCGAAGCGCTAAATACCGGCGGAGTTCCAAAGGTCCTAAAGGTAATAGCTGGCGATAAGAGCTTTGATGCTGTCGTTCGCATAGATACCCCAGGTGAAGCGGATTACTACCGTCACGGCGGGATCATGCAATACGTTCTTCGCTCGCTGCTCTA
This sequence comes from Actinomycetota bacterium, assembly GCA_009702205.1. Classification (GTDB taxonomy): domain Bacteria; phylum Actinomycetota; class Actinomycetes; order Nanopelagicales; family Nanopelagicaceae; genus AAA044-D11. The sequence goes on from WLIM01000090.1 coordinate 2,606, forward strand.
ATTATTTAAGCCTGCTCTAGACTACTTACATGGAAGAGCAGGCTTCAATTCTTGAGAAAATCGTAGGTCCACGCGACCTGACGAAATTTTCTTATTCGGAGTTAGCGCAACTTTCTGGCGAAATCAGAGAATTCTTAATTGAAAAAGTTTCTAAGAGCGGCGGCCATTTAGGTCCGAATCTTGGTGTTGTTGAATTAACTATCGCAATCCATAGAAAGTTTGAATCTCCAAAAGACACAATTATTTTTGATACCGGGCATCAAAGTTATGTGCATAAATTATTGACAGGACGTTATTCCGGTTTCGATAAATTGCGTCAACGTGGCGGTATTTCTGGGTATCCAAATCGCAGCGAGAGCGAACACGATGTTGTTGAGAACTCGCATGCTTCAACCGCTCTCTCTTGGGCTGATGGCGTAGCTCGTGGAAATTTAATAAAAGGCGACACCGATAAGACTGTTGTCTGCGTGGTTGGAGATGGCGCGCTTACAGGAGGAATGTCATGGGAGGCGCTCAATAACATAGCTTCGAGTGAAGACTTGAAACTAGTAATAGTTGTAAACGACAACGAACGTTCTTACTCACCAACTATTGGTGGTCTTGCTACCTATCTTTCAACCTTGCGCACTACAAGTGGTTATGAGAAATTCTTGGACTGGGGCAAAGGAGTTCTAGAGAAGACTCCAGTCGTTGGTGGCCCAATTTATGAAACGCTGCATGGTGTTAAAAAAGGCTTGAAAGATATCGTGGCGCCACAAGGAATGTTTGAAGATTTGGGTTTGAAATATTTGGGACCAATTGATGGCCATAATATTGAAGCGGTTGAGAACGCTTTAGAACATGCAAAGAATTTTGGCGCTCCGGTACTTGTTCATGTAATTACCGAAAAGGGTCGCGGACATGCGCCAGCAGTAAATGATGCAGCTGAAAAGTTTCATGCGGTTGGAATTGTTGATCCAGAGACGGGTGTTCCACTTTCAAAATCAGAGCCCAATTGGACAAGCGTTTTTGCAAATGAAATCTGCGAAATCGGTGAAAAACGCGGTGATGTCGTAGCGATAACTGCAGCAATGCTTGGACCTACGGGACTAGATAAATTCGCGGATAAATTCCCTAACCGCACATTCGATGTCGGAATTGCCGAACAACATGCCACAACAAGTGCTGCAGGAATGGCCTTTACGGGCCTGCATCCAGTTGTCGCAATTTATTCAACTTTCTTAAACCGCGCATTTGATCAATTACTTATGGATGTCGCGCTTCATAAAGCTGGCGTTACTTTCGTATTGGATCGTGCCGGAATTACTGGAGATGATGGACCTTCGCATCACGGTATTTGGGATTTAGCACTGACTGGAATTGTTCCAACTCTTCATGTTGCCGCCCCACGCGATGCCGCGACTTTGCGTGAAGTTCTTCGCGAAGCTTTAGATATTAACGATGCTCCATCACTTTTAAGATTTCCAAAAGGTCCCGTTGGTCCAGACATTCCAGCATTCGAAAGACGCGATGGAATAGATGTTCTCTACCGCGGCGAGAGCGCTGATGTATTGCTTGTAAGTGTTGGCGCAATGGCAAAGATTTCGGTTGAAGCTGCTTCGCAGGCTTATCGTGAAGGCATCGGTGTAACCGTAATTGATCCACGTTGGGTTAAACCAATG
>WLIM01000091.1 GCA_009702205.1 Actinomycetota bacterium
ATTCCACCACGTCATCCAAAGGCGCCGGAACCAGGAACTAAAATCCCTTCACACGTCGGACATTGTTTTGGTTGTGGCGAGTTACATCCAACTGGCTTGCATCTTGTTGCGCATGCTGGCGAAGGGCAAGATTTAACGGCTGTCTTTACCGTCACTGAAAATCACCAAGGCGCACCCGGACTTGCACATGGTGGATTACTTTCACTTGCATTTGATGAAGCTCTTGGAAAATTAATGTGGTTAATTCGATCTCCAGCTGTGACTGCAAGACTTGAAACAGATTTCATACTCCCAGTTCCAATGGGAACAACTCTTCATATAACTGCCGAAATAACTGGGCAGGTAAATCGGAAAGTTTATTGCAGTGCGGTCGGCCGACTTGGTAGCCCAGATGGACCAATAGCAGTTCGCGCGGCATCGCTCTATGTAATTGTTCCAATGCAACATTTCTTGGATAACGCACCTAAGGAATATCTAGAACACGTCACAGCTCACCCAGAATTACTTGCATTTGTTGATCCGGAATTTGAAATTAATCCATGAGTGTTAAAGTTTTAATCACCCGGTTAGATGAATCAATCCCACTTCCAAGTTATGCCAAACCAGGTGATGCTGGCGCAGATTTAACATCAAGAATTGATATCACGCTACAACCTGGCGAACGGGCGCTTGTCCCAACTGGAATTTCTATTGCACTTCCAAATGGCTATGTCGCACTTGTTCATCCACGTTCAGGGCTGGCGATTAAACATGGTGTCACAATGGTTAATTCACCAGGAACGGTTGATGCTGGATTTCGTGGTGAGCTACAAATAATCTTGATCAATCACGATCCAAAATCTCCGATTTCTTTCAAACGCGGAGATCGAATTGCACAATTGGTTATTCAACAAGTTGAACGCGCAGAGTTTGTAGAAGTTACTTCACTACCTGGCTCAGATCGAGGCAGCGGTGGTTTCGGTTCAACTGGGGGCAAGAGCTAATGCAGGAAGAAGATAAAGCAAAAGTTGTCACAGCCCTTGGTGGTAAAAAGGGAATTATTGATTCAACGATCCCGTCACTTGTCTTTCTACTTGCTTACAACATAACTCACAATTTGCGTGCCTGCCTTTATGTTTCAATCGCAACTGCAGCTCTCTTAATGATTTGGCGATTAATTAAGCGCGACACATTGATGCATTCAATTTCAGGATTTATAGGCGTGGCATTCTGTGGTTGGTTCGCCTGGAAAACAGGTGCAGCAAAGGATTATTACGCTCCAAGCCTCTGGAAAAATTCTGGCTTCATGCTGGTTTATCTCATTTCAATTCTTGTGAAGTATCCATTAATTGGAGTTCTACTTGGACCAATTCTTGGCGAGAATTTGAATTGGCGCAAAGATCCAAAGCGACTTGCTGCATACACCAAAGCGACTTGGATTTGGTTTGCACTCTTTGCTATTCGTCTTGCAATTCAATATCCATTATTTAAAGCCAATCAATTGAACGCACTTGGCGTCGCAAATATTTTCTTAGGTTTTCCACTTTATCTTGCAACGCTCTGGGGAACTTGGCTGGTTATTAAAGCCGTTCCAGTTTCAAAAGCTGATTAATTACTAGATATAAAACAGTTCTTAAGTAGTTCTTCGGCGGCAGCGGTTGCAACAAAGAGCAGCTCATCACCGGCGGAGTAAACATCATGTGCATGTGGTGTGATGACTTGACCATCGCGGACAATTGCAGCAAGTGTTGCATTTTCTGGAAGGGCTACTTCTTCCACAGTACGGCCTAAACATTTGGCCTCTTCAGGAAGCGTAATTTCAACCAAGCTTGCTTCACCTTTTTGCAATGAGAATAAGCGAACAACATCCCCTACTGATACGGCCTCTTCTACAATTGCCGAAATAATTCTTGGTGTCGAAACTGATACATCTACGCCCCATGAAGAATCAAACATCCACTCATTCTTTGGATGATTAACACGGGCTACAACTCTTGGAACGCCATATTCAGTCTTGGCAAGGAGCGAGGCAACAAGATTTACCTTGTCATCACCGGTTGCTGCGATCAGAACTTGGCAAGAATCTAGCTTGGCATTATCAAGTGAAGAAATTTCGCAAACATCTGCCATTAACCATTCAGCGTTTGGAACGCTCTCCATCTTCAAAGCTTTTGGATCACGGTCGATCAAAAGTACGTGATGTCCATTTTCAATAAGTTCTCGCGCAATTGAGCGTCCAACATTTCCAGCTCCGGCAATTGCAATTTTCATCTTTACTATGCCTCTTCCGGCGATTTAGCAAGGGCTGCTTCTACATTCTTGATTTCATTATCAGTCACCATTACGTGGACTAAGTCGCCCTCTTGAAGAACTGTGTTCTCGGTTGGAATCATTCCTTCACCTAAGCGGGTCACAAATGCAACGCGTGCTTTAGTAGATTTTTCAATAAGTGATACAGGTTGACCAAACCAATCGTGATGAAGATGAACCTCACACAATTGAACTACGCCACTTGCATCTCGCCACTCAGATCTAGATCCTTCTGGCGCAAGGCGACGAATAATCTGATCTGTAGTCCATAAAACTGTGGCAACGGTTGGGATTCCCAGACGTTGATAAATTTCAGCACGAGCAGGGTCATAAATACGAGCAACAACTTTTTCAACACCGTAAGTTTCACGAGCAACACGCGCTGCCAAAATATTTGAGTTATCACCATTTGAAACTGCAGCAAATGCATCTGCTTTTTCGATTCCAGCTTCTAGCAAGATATCTCTATCAAATCCCACGCCTGCAATTGTCTGACCTTTGAAATCTGGGCCTAAGCGACGAAATGCTTCACGATTTTGGTCAATTATGGCGACGGAATGTCCGGCAGCCTCTAAATCATTGGCAAGACCAGATCCGACTCGACCGCAACCCATAATGACAACGTGCACGAAGTACAACTTACACCCTTAAGGTTGCCCCTATGGAATCCAACCTACTGAAATCCGAGAGTTCGTTAAAAGTAGGCGACCGGGTAACGGTTGAAATAGGTCCGGTTGCTCATGGCGGCCATTTTATTGCGCGTCATAAGGGGCAAGTAATTTTCGTTCGCTACGGAATCACTGGCGAAGAAGCAGTTGTCGAAATTACCTCGGTATCTTCAAAGTTAGCGCGCGGGGATGCAATTGAAATCCTTAAGCCATCAAAAGATCGAGTTGTTCCGCCATGCAAATATGCAGTCCCCGGTGGGTGCGGTGGTTGCGATTTCCAACATGTAGAAATATCTGCACAACTTGAATTAAAGCGCTCTGTTATTCGTGAACAATTTTCAAGACTCGGTAAAATCGAAATTGATTTAGATGTAGTTGCAGTTCCGCCAAAGGATGGCCTGCATTGGCGGACTCGTATGGACTTTGCAATATCGAAAAACGGAAAACCGGGACTTTATTCCGCGCGCAGTAAAGAAGTTGTAGAAATTGATAAATGCTTAATCGCTGTTGAAGCGATTAATGATGACGCCATGTTTAGTCGCAACTGGAAAGGTGAAGATCGATTAGAAGTCGCGGTCTCAAACTCTGGTGAGAAGAATGTTTCTAGAGGTGGCAGAAGTATTTCGGGTCCAACACAGTTGCATGAAATTGTGGGCGAACACACCTATGAAATTTCACCAACATCTTTCTGGCAGAGCCATAGCGCCGCACCAAGCACGTTAAGTAAATTGGTCATGGATTTATTAGCGCTTCGCCCAGGAGATCAAGTTTGCGATCTTTACGGGGGAGTTGGGCTTTTTACAGCGCCGATGGCAGAAGATGTCGGAGACATTGGGAAAGTTCATCTAATTGAATCAAGTCACCGTGCAACGCAAGATGCGCTGAAAATATTTGAAAAACAGAAGAACGTTGTAGTGCATTCTGGAAGAGTTGAGCAGAAGCTACCTCTTATAAATCGAGTTGATGTGATTCTCTTAGACCCACCTAGAACTGGTGCTGGTGAAATGGTCGTAAAGCAAATGATGGCCAAGAAACCTCGGACAATTGTTTATGTTTCCTGCGACCCAGCCTCGCTGGCCCGCGATGCCAAACAACTCGAAGAGGGTGGGTATCACCTAAATCACATGGTTGGCTTCGACCTATTTCCGATGACGCACCACGTGGAATGTGTGGCCCGCTTTTCTCTCGGTTAAGATGCCGCCATGAGCAAAAATTCTTTTAATTCCAAGGTAGAGATCGAAGTATCAGGCAAGAAATACGAAATATTTGATATCACCAAATTACCTGCCGCAGAATC
>WLIM01000092.1 GCA_009702205.1 Actinomycetota bacterium
AAGATGGCGAAGAAACATCTGCCCGGAAAAGCATCGGATGCATTTGCAAAAGCGGCCGATAATTTTGCCGAAGCTCTGAATGATTTTGCTGCTGACGTTCGAAATGATCCAACAAAAGCTGGACGTCTGCCCGAACTACCGGCGCAGTTAGAAGCACCGATTCGCAAAGTCAAAGAAGCTAGCGCGGCAGTAGTTGCACTTATAAATGCCGATTCGGATGTCATAGATCCAGATTCCATGGCCGAACGGGCGCGAGTAAAGGGTGCAACAAACGAAGTCCAGCAAACTGCTACCAAGATGTTAAAGCCAAGTGGCCACCAAGTTATGTGGTTTGAGCCAACTTATTCCACACTCTATTTAGCACCGCTATCTGTATCTCAGGTATTGCGCGCTAATTTATTAACAGATACTCCAGTGATTGCTACTAGCGCAACGCTCTCGGTTGGAAATTCATTCGATGCAATCGCTAAATCAATTGGATTCGTTGTTGGCGCTTCGATTGATGAAGATTCGGAAGATGAATTTGAAGCTGGCGAAATCGATCCGGCAAATGTTCAGATGTTGGATGTTGGATCGCCATTTGATTTTGCAAAACAGGGCGCGCTTTATCTGCCAAAACATATTCCAGAACCTGGTAGAGATGGCCCAAGTAAAGAGGCGCTTACCGAACTTGCAGAGTTAATTGATGCCGCGGGTGGTCGAACTCTTGCACTCTTCTCTTCGTGGCGCGGTGTTGAGATGGCCGATGAGTATTTACGCAAAGTATTGGCAGAGCTAGAGATTCCGATTATTACCCAGAAGCGTGGGGATAGCGTCGGTACGTTAGTTGAAAGATTTGCAAAAGATCCGAAATCAATTCTGCTTGGAACAATTTCATTGTGGCAGGGCATCGATGTCCCAGGTCCAGCTTGCACACTAGTTGCGATTGATCGAATTCCATTTCCAAGACCTGATGAACCAGTTATGAGTGCGCGCGCAGCCGAAGCTGATGCTGCGGGTGGAAGTGGATTTATGCAAGTTTCACTGCCACGTGCCGCACTTTTATTAGCACAGGGAACTGGTCGTTTGATTAGATCAATTGATGATCGAGGAGTTGTTGCAATTTTGGATTCAAGAATTGTTACCAAACGATATGGCTCGGTCTTATTAAATTCGATGCCGCCGTTTTGGCGCACAAGTGATGGCGCAGTGATTCGAGAATCTTTGAAGCGGTTAAATAAAGATTATCTTGAGGCGGGCGAGTAAAGCTGGCCAAGTCTTTGCAAAACTAGGGTGCAGATTCTTTGCTGATACTAAGTCGAATTCGACCCATTCAACCTGAAGTGATTCATCATTCTGCTCATGTGCAATTAAATCTGCGTGAGCCTTTGAAATAACTGTGTCATAAGACCAGCCGTTATGTTCATCGTTAAATATTTCTAGCGGTTCAACTAAATTTGTGTGGATTCCAATTTCTTCATGTGCTTCGCGCAATGCGGCCTCGGTCGGAGTTTCGTGAGAATCACGCGCCCCACCAGGGATACCCCAAGTGTCTCCATTGTGAACCCAGGGTGCCCGATGTTGCATCAGAATACTTTTATCGCGAACAAGGAGTAATCCAGCGGCGCCATTTAAACCCCAATGTCGATTGCCACATTCGCACTCGACCCAACCATCGCCATCTCTATGTGCCACGGCTCTAGGTTTACACAGTCCAGCGCTTTCCACAATTTGAAATTACTAGGGTTCATCGACTTTGTGCGCAGTTCTATCTTTCGCAAGTGCCTCTATTAATTCTTCTTGTGCTTCTCTTCTCCGCGAATCCCGCTATTGCCGCACCAAATTGCAATACCAAAGTCTGCGTAAAGGTTTATACAGATCCAAAAACTGGAAAACTAATAATTACTGCCAAGAGAAATGGAAGTAGTTCATCTCCAAAACCAATTCCTACTAGGACTTGGAAGCCTCGCCCTTACACACCAAAACCAAAGCCAACTTTTACCGCACCGCCTAAACCAAGAGTGATTGTCACTAAGAAATATTCGCCAAAGCCGGTTGTGAAGTTATCGCTATCGGATCAGCTTGCGCAGTTAATTCCAATGAAAGATATCTATTTTCAACCGGCAATTGGCGCATTAGTGCAAGTGCCAGTTAATTTCTGGACCACAACTCCCGCAACTTTTAAAACTTCGGTTGTAATGCTTGGAGTCCCAATAACCGTCTACTTGTCGCCAACTTATATCTGGGATTTTGGTGATGGCTCAAGGCTAACTACTTCAAGCAGAGGTGGACCATATCCAGATCAGAGCATCACTCATATCTATAGAAACAGTGGAACTTTCAGCTGCCACTTACAAATTTCTTGGAGCGGAAATTGGTTGGCATCGGGCGTAACGAGTGCGGTAAGTGGTGGCGCAATAATTCAGAATATTTATACCCAAGTAAAAATATCTCCTGCACCATCAAAATATCTAAATTAACCCAGAGCGAATGGATAAAAAAATGACCGAACTATTAGATTTTGAACTCAGTGAATTAATTGGCTTGGTATCGGAGATTGATTACGAAGGCAATGAATTTACAGTTATGCAGAGAGCTGGCGCACTTGCCTTCAACGATCTATTAGCGAATTTCACCAAAGATGGAAGTTGCAAAGATAAATCTCTAGTTGCACTCGTTTTAGTCCGGTTGAATGATTTGCAGGTTCGGGATTATGCGATGGGAATTACCGATAGCGAAAATATCGAACACCTATTTAATATGTGGCGTTGGTTGCTACAAATAGCGCCAGTCGGACACTTGGCACCGATAGCTAGCCTCTACTCCGCTGTTAGTTACGAGAAAGGTGATACGGCTCTGGCCCTTGCGGCGCTCGATCAAGCTTTATGCGATGACCCTAAATACCCACTAGCCCTACTTCTTCGCCGCGTGTATTTAGCAGGTTGGCCGGCTGAGAGTTTTGCCACAATGCGAATGGAGTTACATCCAAAGGTGTGTGCCGCACTTTTTAGCGAGTAACCTATCCGCATGATTATTGGTGTTCCTAAAGAGATTAAGAATAATGAATTCCGCGTTTCAGCTACTCCACCAGGAGTCCATGCACTTGTAAAAGCCGGACATACTGTTTTAGTAGAGACCAATGCCGGTGTCGGATCATCTATTACTGATTCTGATTACGTAGCAGCTGGCGCAACTATCATTTCTACCGCAGATGAAGTTTGGGCTAAAGCTGATTTAATTCTCAAAGTAAAAGAGCCAATCGCTGCGGAATATCCAAGAATGCGTAAGGGCCAAATACTCTTTACCTACCTTCACCTTGCGGCATCACGCGAATGTACAGATGCAATTATCAAATCTGGCACTACTGCGATTGCCTTTGAAACAGTCGAATTAAATGGCCAACTTCCACTTCTTGCGCCGATGTCTGAAGTTGCCGGTCGAATGTCAATACAAGTTGGAGCTGCCTCACTTCAAAAGCCAAATGGCGGCCGCGGAGTTCTACTCGGTGGAGTTCCTGGAGTTGCACCTGCAAAGGTTGTAGTTCTTGGTGGAGGCGTTGTTGGAGTCTCAGCTGCAACCATCGCACATGGCATGCGCGCTGATGTCACAATTTTGGATTTGGATTTAAATCGTCTGCGCTATTTAGATGAACTCTTCAACGGCCAAGTTAAGACAATAGCTTCATCTGCCTATGCAATCGAAGAACAATGCATGGCTGCTGATTTAGTTATCGGCGCTGTTCTAGTTCACGGTGCAAAGGCGCCAAAGTTGGTTAGTGACGCACTCGTAGCAAAGATGAAACCAGGATCTGTCCTAGTAGACGTTGCTATCGATCAAGGTGGCTGCTTTGAAGGTTCAAAGGCAACAACACACTCAGATCCAACATTTAAAGTTCACAATTCACTTTATTACTGCGTTGCGAATATGCCAGGCGCTGTTCCTGCTACGTCGACCGCTGCACTTGCGAACGCAACTATTAAATATGCCTTGGCTCTTGCCAATAAGGGTTGGGAACAAGCATGCGCTGATGATCCAGCACTTGGTAAAGGGTTAAACGTCCACGAGGGCAAGATTATGTATCAGGCGGTAGCAACAGCCCACGGCTTGTAACCTAAAGAGTTTCGTTATACAGGTACCCAGTGGGACAAGAATTATTTTTGCCTGAAGTTGTTTTATACGGAAGATCCAAAAGTTCAAAAACTGAATTAGTTGTTCGAGTACACCAAAGCCTTGGATTCTTAGTGAAAACGTTCATATGATT
>WLIM01000093.1 GCA_009702205.1 Actinomycetota bacterium
ATTGCTCGAAATGAATTGCGCATTGCAGAGTTAGATCGGATAATTTGGCAGTGTCCAGTTGTTTTATTGGCTGATGTAAGAAGTGTTGGAGTGCAAGGCGATGGTAGAACTTATGGCCATCCAATTGTTCTTCGGCCCGTCTCATCAGAAGATGCAATGACTGCAGATTGGAGTCGTATTCCGTACGAAGTACTGGAGAAGATTTCAACGCGAATAACAAATGAAGTTCGTGAAGTAAACAGAGTGGTTCTAGATGTAACATCAAAACCACCTGGCACAATTGAGTGGGAGTAAAAAGAAGTGAAACAGAAGTCAGCAGTTGTGGTCGTAGCAACCTTAGTTACTGCGCTTCTACTTGCGCCTATGGCGAGTGCTGATGAGAAATCTAAGAAGGCGAAGAAGGTAGCTCAAGCATCGACGCTAACTTCAATTTGCAAACCAACAAGTGCTGTTGGACATTCTCCTAAGCGGTTAGCTATTCCTTCAATTAAACGTCCTCATGTAAATAAGATTATTACTCTTAAAACTAATTGCGGTGAAATCCAGATTGCTGCTGATGGCGTAAACGCCCCACTAACTGTTATTTCAATGACTTACCTTGCCAACAAGGGTTACTTTGATAATTCACCATGTCACCGTTTAACAACTCAAGGAATTTTTGTACTTCAATGTGGCGATCCAACAGCTTCTGGTTCAGGTGGACCGGCTTGGCAAGTCCCAGATGAAAATTTGCCCAAGACAGCTGGAAACATTTATCCAGCAGGATCAGTTGCAATGGCAAACTCCGGAGCTAATACAAATGGCAGCCAATTCTTCATTGTTTATGACGATAACTCACGCTTAGGCGCTAATTACACGCTCTGGGGCCGAGTTACTAAAGGCTTAGATATTGTAAAAACTATTGCAGCGCTGGGATCAAATAATCAAAATGGTGTTGGAGACGGCGCACCTAATCAGGCAATAACGATTGAGAGAGCAGTATCCCGTTAATTAATCGCTTGAAACAATTCTAAATATTTCAGCAACTTTGCCATCTGCAAGGCCATTTAATTTAGCGTTTCGCTCGCCCCATTCACGTATCATCTTCTCCAAGTTTGGATTATGGGCAGTCTGACTTACATGCGCATGTAGAGCGGCGATTTTTTTATCAAAAGTATCGGTTACATCAACAAAGTGATCTGGAGTGTGGTGCGACATAACCCAAACTTCGCGAACGCGCCACGGCTCTAATCCTTCATCTTTTAATAAGTCCTCAAAGGCAAAAGGATTTCGCGCATCTGGATATACCGCTTGAATTGCAGCTTCGCCGGCGGCCATATGATCTGGATGGCTTGAAAATAGGCGATCCCAATTTCGTTCTGGGCTCTGAATCAACATACGTTGTGGTTTAGTCTTACGAATCTCGCGCACGATTTGTTTGCGTAATTCAATAGTTGGCTCTAACCAGCCATCGCGATGATTTAGAAACTCAATATTCGTTACGCCAAGAACTTTGCCAGCATCGCGTTGTTCGCGTTGGCGAATTTTTGGCATATCTTCGCGAGGAACATCTGGATCTTCGCCACCTTGATCGCCGTTTGTACAGATGCAGTAAGAAACTTCTATTCCTTTAGCGCTCCATTGAGCAATTGTTCCGGCGGCCCCAAAATCAAGGTCATCTGGGTGAGCGGTTACGACAAGGACGCGTTCGATTTCGGAATCATCTAGTGGAGGCATTGGGCAATCCTAGGAGAAGTTGATACTTAATGTGAGTCGTTAGACTCCGACTCATGTCACAAGGACCCTCACAAGATTTGGTGGATGGCTTAAACCCACAGCAGCAAGCCGCTGTCATGCATGAGGGTTCGCCATTGCTAGTTGTCGCAGGTGCAGGATCTGGAAAAACCAGAGTTTTAACAAGGCGAATCGCATATCTATTAGGCGAACGCGGCGTCAACCCATACGAAGTATTAGCAATCACATTCACAAACAAGGCCGCTGCTGAAATGAAGGAGAGAGTTGCTGACCTAGTCGGCGACCGCGCACGATCCATGTGGGTTTCAACTTTCCACTCTGCATGTGTCCGCATCTTGCGTCAAGAAGCGGCAAAACTGGGTTACTCAAATTCATTTACGATTTATGACTCTTCAGATAGTTTGCGGTTAATAACTCTTGTAATGAAAGATATGAATTTAGATATCAAACGTTTTTCTCCAAGAGCGGTAGCTGGCCTAATTTCTCAAGCAAAGAATGAATTGCAAGGTCCTGCAGACTTTGTTCAATCTGCAGACAATGCATTCAATGAAGTTGTTGCGGAAGTCTTTGCTCACTATCAAAAGCGTTTAGTAAGCGCTAATGCCATGGATTTCGATGATCTAATAGGACGGACCGTTGAAATTCTGCAACGTAATCCCGAGAGCCGAATGCGATACCGCTCGCGATTTAAACATGTTTTAGTTGATGAGTATCAAGATACAAATCATGCACAATATATGTTAATTAAGGAGTTAGTTGGCGTTGAGGGTGAAGGAATTCCTCTTGCCGAACTTTGTGTTGTAGGAGATGCCGATCAATCAATTTACGCTTTTCGCGGCGCAAATATTAGAAATATTTTGCAATTCGAAGCAGATTATCCAAGCGCAAAAACAATTCTCTTAGAACAGAATTATCGCTCTACGCAGAATATTCTCACCGCAGCAAATGCAGTCATTGCAAATAACGAGGGCCGTAAAGCAAAGAACCTCTGGTCAGAATCTGGTTCTGGTCCAAAAATTACTGGTTATGTGGCAGAGAGCGAACATGATGAGGCAGACCATATAGTTTCTGAAATCGGAAGATTGCGCCGCGAAAATATTTCACAACCGGGAGATGCTGCAATTTTCTATCGAACTAATGCCCAGTCCCGCGTTTTTGAAGAAGTTTTTCTGCGGTCTGCAATCCCTTACAAAGTAGTTGGGGGAGTTCGCTTTTATGAGCGTAAAGAAGTAAAAGATTTCCTGGCCTACCTTCGGACTCTTGTTAATGCCGAAGATGAAATTTCGTTGCGCAGAATTATTAATACTCCAAAACGGGGAATTGGTGATCGCGCATTAGACACTGTCGATCTTTATGCAAAGAGCGCTGGAATTTCATTTTGGAGTGCACTAAATCAGGCCGCTCAAGTTCCTGACATTCCTACAAGATCAATTGCTGCAATAAATGATTTTGTTCATCTAATTTCTTCCTTAACCGTTTTAGTCGAAGCAAAAACTCGGCCTTCAGTTATAGCGCAGGCAGTCCTTGAGCAATCAGGGTTGTTATACGAGTTAGAGAAGAGCGATGACTTACAGGACGAGAGCAGAGTTGAAAACTTACAAGAGCTAGTCTCTGTTGCAGTTGAATACGAAGAGGGAGAAGTAGAAGAGGGTGAAGAAATTTCACTCCTTGGTTTCTTGGAAAACGTATCTTTGGTAGCAGATTCAGATCAAATACCGGATGGTGAAGATCATGGTGGGGTCGTAACTTTGATGACACTTCACACAGCGAAGGGTTTGGAATTTCCAACAGTATTCTTAACTGGAATGGAAGAAGGAATTTTTCCGCACTCCAGGACTCTTGGTGATCGTGAAGAGATTGAAGAAGAGCGCAGACTTGCATACGTTGGATTAACCAGAGCGCGCGAGCGGTTATATGTTTCAAGATCTGAATACCGAAGTTCATGGGGCGCGCCAACTTATAATCCGCCTTCGAGATTTCTTACAGAAATTCCAGATGAAGTTATTGAATGGAATGAGCATGCACCTGCACCATCACGAGCAAGTGTTTTGAAGACTTCACATTTCACTCCGGCACCACGAGCAACTGGACGAAAGGTTTCGACAACAATGGTCTTGGCTGTTGGCGATCGTGTGTCACATGACACATTCGGATTGGGCACCGTCGTTGCTGTAGTTGGCGAGGGTGACCGCGCAGAGGCGAGCATTAACTTTGGTTCCCTCGGCGAAAAACGGTTGCTGCTGCGTTATGCGCCGGTGGAGAAGCTCTAAATAACCACTAAGATTTCCGCTATTCCTAAAGTAAATAATTGAAGTATTCAACAACGAACGGGGTAACTAGTGGATCTCTTTGAGTATCAAGCTCGAGATCTTTTCGAATCACATGGCGTTCCAGTTTTAGGTGGCGCAGTTGCGTTTACACCTGCAGAA
>WLIM01000094.1 GCA_009702205.1 Actinomycetota bacterium
CAAGAAGTAATTGAAGCCACAAAACAGGCCGGTTTAATTTCGATTCCTGGTGTTGCTACACCGACTGAAGTAGCCGATGCGCTTCGTTTCGGCGCAGATATTTTGAAATTCTTTCCAGCATCTTCACTCGGTCCAAATTACTTAAAGGCGGTTTGCGAACCATTTCCCGGCTTGAATTGGATGGCAACGGGCGGAATCAGTGTTGAAACAATTCCTGATTGGATAGCAGCAGGTGTTAGCGGCTTTGGCGTAGGTGGAAAATTAACATCAGGTGGTGTTGGCGAAATTCCGGCGCGAGTTGCTGAATTTAAGAAAGCTATTGCAACCGCAAGAGGTAAGTAGAGAAATATGAAACTTAAAGATCAACACATTTTCGTTACTGGTGGCGCAGATGGAATCGGACGCGCAGTTGTTCAAGATGCCGCAGATGCTGGAGCCAAAGTTTCATTCTGCGATTTAAATATTGAAAAAGGTAAGGCCTATGAAGCCGATTTAAAGTCCGCTGGACATCGTGCCTTCTTTGTTCAAGGAAATGTCGGAAGCGTTGAACAGATGCAGAACGTACATGCGGCTATAACAAAAGAGTTTGGCGAAGTAGTCGGCCTAGTAAATAACGCAGGACGAAATGCTTATTACGATCCAGTTGAGATGACTGAGGCCGAGTGGGAAGACTTTATGAATGTGGATTTCAAAAGTATTTGGGTAACTGCAAAGTTATGTCTACCGGCAATGCGCAAAGCCAAAAAAGGTGCGATTGTAAATATCTCTTCAATCCACGCACGTATGTCATATCCAAATTATTTTCCATATGCCGCCGCGAAATCTGGAATTCTTGGTCTAACTAGAAACCTTGCGTTAGATGAAGGCAAGCATGGAATCCGCGTAAACGCAGTTCTGCCTGGATTTACTCTGACTCCGATGGTTGAGGATTATTTTGTTAAGAATCCAGAGAAGCGTTCTGAGGCTCTTGCAGTTCAACCAATGGGGCGCATGGCCCAGCCAATAGAAATCGCAAAAGTTATAACCTTCTTATTAAGTGATGATGCTTCCTTTGTAAATGGCGCCGATTGGATTATTGATGGCGGCTTATCAGGAAGATTTGCTTAATTAATTATTAACGCGATTTTTCCACGCGGCGCTGGCGCCGATTTAAGGGCTTCAATTGCTTCTGCAAAATCGCTCAATTTAAATTTGTGAGTTACTAAATAACCTAGATCTAGTTTTCCAGAGTTAAACATTTCGACGCTTTTTTCCCAAGCTGCAAGTGATGAGCCAAAAGAACCAATAATGTTTAAATCACCGTTGATTACATCATCAACAACGATTGCTGCAGTTTTCTGATGACCGGGATAACCAAGTAGCAAGAGCGTGCCACCGCGAACTAATTGTCCGATTGCTGCACTGATCCGAGTTGGGGCTCCGGCAGCTTCAATAATTAGATCATATTTATCTTCAGTCGCAGAAGTTAGAAATTTATCTACACCTGCACTCTTCGCGATTTCATTCTGGCCATCTTTTAATCCAAGCATGTGAATTGACTTCGGGTTATAAGTCTTTGCCATTGTTGCTGCGATAAGGGCGATTGTTCCATCACCAATAATTAAAATTTTAGAGCCATTCTTCGGATTAGCTTTCATAAATGCTTGAGTTACGACTGCAGTTGGTTCGGCCAGAACTGCTGATTCATCCGAAACGTTTTCGTTTACTACATGAGCCAACCAAGCAGGGACAGTTATTAAATCTGCTGCAGCCCCGGGTCTTGTAAAACCGATTTCATCATAAATTAAACAGCGGTTGGTATCACCGTTCTTACATTCAAAACATTCTTGACACGGAATAATTCCGGTTACAACGATTCGCGCACCAATCGCTGGTGAAGTTACGCCCGGGCCATGACCTATTACGCGACCGGCCCATTCGTGGCCAAGTGAAGCTGGATATTTCACAAAAGCGGGATCGCCATCGCCACTGATAATTTCTAAATCAGTCCCGCAGATACCGGCAGCAATTGGTGCTACTAATAATTCGCCAGCTGCAGGAATTGGATCTGCAACTTCAATAAGTTCGGCTGATCCATTGCCAGAAGTAATTAGTGTTTTCATGGTTGCGGGAAATACTACGAGTAGACTCCCAACATGTCTAACTTGCGGAGTAGCGAGTGGTTTTCTGGTGATGACGAAGTCGCACTATCGCACCGCGTTGTTATGGCTTCGATTGGCCACAAGATCGATGTAAATAACACGAAACCAATTATCGGAATTGCTGATTCTTCCAGCGACCTAAATCCATGCAATTTGCCGCTCCGTGATTTCATTCCAGAAATTCAAAGAGGAATTATTGAAGCTGGTGGAATCCCAGTCGTATTTCCTGTCATGTCTCTTGGTGAAGATTTAATGAAACCAAGTGCGATGCTTTATCGAAATATGTTGTCGATGGAAGTCGAAGAGTATTTACGGTCGTATCCGATTGATGGCGTTGTCTTGCTAGCTAACTGCGACAAAAGCGTTCCTGGATCTCTGATGGGTGCGATAAGTACTGACCTTCCAACAATTATGTTTACAGCAGGCGCCAGACCGGTCGCGCAATTTCGCGGCAAGCCAATCGGAACCGGAACTGATCTTTGGCGGATGTGGTCGGACTATCGTGCGAAAAAAATTAGCGAAGAGCAATGGAAAGAATTTGAAGGTTGTTTGAATTGCGGTCTCGGTTCGTGCAACACAATGGGAACAGCATCTTCAGTTGCAATGATGGTTGAAGCGCTTGGTTTAACACTGCCCGGAACTTCGGTAATTCCAGAGAGCGATCCGGCTCGTACAGTCGCGGCATTTAATTCTGGAAAAGAAATAGTGAAGATGGTTAATGAAGAGATTGTTCCATCAAAGCTATTAACCCCAGCTGCATTTAGAAATGCCATGCGGATATTGCACGCTTGTGGTGGCTCCACAAATGCCATCATCCATCTCTTAGCAATTTCCGGTCGAGTTGACGGCGGGCTAACTCTGGATGCGATTAATGAGCTAGCAAATGGGCTAGCAGTTATTGCAGATGTCGAACCATCTGGCGCAAAATTGATTCAGGATTTCAATAAAGCAGGAGGCCTACCGGCGCTGATAGCTAATTGCGGCGACAACTTTGAATTAGATGAAGAGACTTTGATTGGTAAAAGCTGGCGAGAAATAGTTAGCGGAATTTCGCCATTAAATAACACAATCAGATCTTTGCAAGATCCAATTTATCCAAAAGGCGCTTTCGCTGTTGTAAAAGGAAATCTCGCTCCAAATGGCGCAGTGATTAAAGTTTCAGCAGCATCAGATGAATTGCTTAACCACACTGGGCCAGCAGTTGTGTTTCATGGGTATGCAGATATGCGCACTCGAATTGATGACCCAAATTTAAATATCACTAAAGATTCAGTTTTAGTTCTGCGAGATTGCGGGCCAGTGGGCGTTCCTGGAATGCCAGAGTGGGGAATGATCCCGGTTCCAAAAAAATTGATTGAGGCAGGTGTAACTGACATGGTTCGAATCTCAGATGCCAGAATGAGCGGAACATCATTTGGAACTTGCGTGCTCCATGTTTCACCGGAATCAGCAGTTGGTGGGCCACTTGCACTTGTTCAAGATGGCGATCAAATTAAATTAGATGTGGCATCCGGAACTCTCGAATTATTAGTTAGTGCCAGCGAATTAGCGGCGCGAAGAGCTAACTGGCAGGCCCCGGTAAGTGAACATCTTCGAGGTTGGCCAGCGCTTTATCAGGCACATGTTATGCAGGCAGATTCTGGATGTGATTTAGATTTCCTCCGCCCAAAGAGCAAAAGTGAGCGCAAATTTGTGCCACCAGTAGTTGGAAGATCTTAAGAATTTACCCGCAAACCATGGGTTTTTTTCACCAATCAGAATAAAGTTCTACAACCACTACTACAGGAGGATAAATGCGTAGAAAGTCTCTTCTCGCTGGCGCAATTGCGCTTGCATTAGCAGCCACAGGAATCAGCATCAACGCTCAGTCGGCAAGCGCCGCTGGCACAACAATTACTATTTGGCACAACTTGGGAACAACCCAGAATGCGGAAGCAGTTAAAGCACTTACATCTGCTTACACAAAGGCAAACCCATCAGTTACTTTTAAATTAGTTGATCAAC
>WLIM01000095.1 GCA_009702205.1 Actinomycetota bacterium
CAATTACTCAGACCGTTCAATCAACTATTTTGGAAGTAGGCAAAAATGAACAGAGCAGTTACCAGGATTTTTCTAAGCACCACAAATGGAATTCATGTAATTAAGTTAAATGCCATAAATTGGTGTTGCAATAAAATAGTAAACAGAAGAATTATCGAGAATTTTCGAAACCTGCAGGCCCAATTTAATAGTGCTCTAGATTCCGAGCAGGGAGATGTCCCAGGCTGGGTCTTGGTTGTACTTATGACAACTGGATTAGTAACTGGAATTTGGACAGTGGCACAACCAAGACTTTCAAGCATTCTAAAAAATTCACTCGATAATATGAACAGTATTCGCTAACAATGAGGCAACCTAACTCAAAAATTCTAAATTCACTCCAAAGCGAAAAGGGAACGGTTGAGTCAGCTTTGGTTCTAATCCCTACTGTTCTCCTTTTCCTGAGTGTTATTCAGATAGCAGCTTCGGTTTTGGGTCGTGGAGTAGCCGTGAATACTTTGCAAGGGGATATAAGTAGAGAGGCACTACTAGGTTCTAATGATTTGCCTTTATCAAGCGATATGAGTGGAACGAACATTTCTCGATTGAACTTGCCTGGCGGCGGTTCAATAATTATTGGAAAGCGAAAGAATTCTGTTCCCAGACTTACCCCATTAGTTCTGACGCAAGATTCATTCATTTCAACTGGAATCGCAGTCGATGAAAACTCGTAAAAAGCCTAAAATAGTTGAAGATGAAACAGGAAGCGCAATAATTGAATTCATTATCCTTGCACTACCATTATTTGTTCCATTAGTAATATTTCTATCGTCTACTAACGAGTCAGCCCAAATTCAATACGAGGCCCGTAATTTTGCCAGGCAAGTTGCTCGTGTATATGTAACAAGTCCAAGCCAGGATCTAACAGGTTCACGAATCGCTGCTTTGGTAGATGCGTTTGCTAAAAGTAGTTTCGTAGTAAATAAAATTGATCTCCCTCCAAAAATTCAAATTCAGTGCAGTCTTTCACCTTGCCTATCGCCAAATGGCCGGATTGAGATTGAGGTTGAATTGACTTCCTCGATAAATCAAATATCTGCGACTGCGAAGGCTAGCCAAACTGTTGATGCCTGGCGGAATAGTTGAGATTTTTTAATTCACTGAAAAGTTTTAATTCACTGAAAAGTTTTAATTCACTGAGACGTGTTTTTTGGTTGAAACGAGCTAAATTATCAAAATTTCATTTTCTCTCAGAAGATGGATCACTTTCTGTCTTAATCTCCTCACTATTTCTCGTTGCACTTATCCTTTCTGTTGGGATTATTGATATTTCTGATTCATATTTAGCTAAACGTGAATTAACGCAGATTGGTGAGGATTCACTTTTAATTGCTTCACACTCTCTTGATCAGGCCCGGTATTACGCCAGAACCTCATCCAATTCTCCAGATAACTCATATAGAGTCCCAATTGATTGTTCAATGGCCTACGGTAAATTTACGAGTGAGATTAGCGCTCGAGCCCTTCGAAATAACTCAATAGTGATTTCTGGGTGGAATTGCGTAAATGACCAAATAACAGCAAGTATCAGTTCAAGTATTCAAGCCATCGTGTCATTCCCATTATTTACGAGAATAAGTGGCGGAAGAATTGATGTCAGCTCGACTATTGGTGCTACATCAGAATTGGTTGGTTGAGATTTGGTATTACGCTTAGCCCATGGCAGCTCGTGAGTATCTAGAAGAAGTTAACGCACTTCGCGTAACTCTTTCAGCAATTGAGCAAGTCTTGAATCTTCCGAAGTTAGAAGCTGATTTTAAGAGTTTAGAAGCAGAGGCAAGTGCGCCAAATCTTTGGGATGATCCGGAAAAAGCACAAGTTGTTACAAGCAAACTTTCAAGAGTCCAAGCAACATTGAATAAATCAAACACAATCAGACGTCGCCTCGAGGATGTACCGCTACTGCTTGAGTTAGCACAAAGCGAAAAAGATGCGAGCGCAATTGCTGAAGCTGGTTCTGAATTAGATGATGTCACCCGCGCAATCAGAGAGCTTGAAGTCCAAACGCTTTTGAGCGGTGAATATGATGATCGTGATTGTCTTATAACAATTCGCTCTGAAGCAGGAGGTGTTGAAGCTGCCGATTGGGCGGCAATGTTGATGAGAATGTATCTTCGCTACTGCGAGCGACATAGCTTCAAAGTTGATGTCCTAGAAACCTCATATGCAGAAGAAGCTGGCATTAAGTCAACAACTTTTAGAGTCCATGCACCTTATGCATATGGAACTCTCTCT
Organism: Actinomycetota bacterium; assembly: GCA_009702205.1. Classification (GTDB taxonomy): domain Bacteria; phylum Actinomycetota; class Actinomycetes; order Nanopelagicales; family Nanopelagicaceae; genus AAA044-D11. Next base: position 2,275 of record WLIM01000095.1, read on the forward strand.
GTTGAACAAGGAACACATCGCCTTGTTCGAATTTCGCCATTTGATTCGCAATCCCGACGTCACACATCTTTTGCTGGTGTTGAAGTAGTTCCAGTTGTGGAACAGAGTGATCACATCGAAATTGATGAAAAAGAATTAAGAGTTGATGTTTATCGCTCATCTGGACCTGGCGGCCAAGGCGTTAACACAACTGACTCAGCCGTGAGAATCACCCACCTACCAACCGGAATTGTTGTTTCTTGTCAGAATGAACGATCACAAATTCAAAACAAGGCAACAGCAATGGCAGTTCTCCAATCAAAACTTCTAGAACGTCGGCGCCAAGAAGAACGCGCTCGATTAGATGCACTTAAAGGTGATAACTCTGGGTCATGGGGAAATCAGATGCGCTCATATGTTTTAGCGCCATATCAAATGGTTAAAGATCTGCGTACTGACTTTGAAGTTGGAAATCCATCTGCAGTTCTCGATGGTGAAATTGATGGATTTATTGAAGCTGGAATTAAGTGGCGTAAATCCACTGATTAATCGCCAGTCCACTGATTAAATAAAAATCACACCCAATTACGCATAGATTAAAGAAATCTCTCAGCCAATTACGCGCGTATTTCCGCGATTGAGCACGTATTCCTGCCTAAACTTCCCATGTAGGCCGTACCCAAAGGATTCCATATCCAAAGAATTCGGTATGAGCCTGAACGACTTATTTAATTGGCGATTTGATTGGCGAGAAACAGAAGGAGGCGCTCATGATTCGTTTTGAAAACGTATCCAAGATTTATCCAAAGCAAGATCGCGCTGCACTTGATGCCGTGAATATTGATATTTTAAAAGGTGAGTTTGTTTTCCTTGTTGGATTATCTGGATCAGGTAAGTCAACATTTCTTCGATTGGTACTACGTGAAGAACGCCCAACATCTGGTGACATCATCGTGGCGGGTAAAGAGCTAAATACGCTTTCGGCGCACAAGATTCCAGAACTTCGCCGACAAGTGGGAACAGTTTTCCAAGATTTTCGTCTTCTTCCAAATAAGACAGTGTTTGAAAACGTCGCTTTCACCCTGCATGTTCTCGGATATTCGCAAAAAGAAATTGATCGTGAAGTTCCTGAAGTATTAGAACTAGTTGGCCTTGAAGAGAAATCAGATCGCAAGCCATCTGAACTATCTGGCGGCGAACAACAACGTGTGGCAATTGCGAGAGCTTATGTAAGCCGCCCAGCAATTCTTATCGCAGATGAACCAACAGGAAACCTAGACCCAGCAACAAGTGTTGGAATTATGAAATTACTTGACCGGATTAATCGTGAAGGCACAACTGTTGTTATGGCGACTCATGATTCAAAAATTGTGGATTCAATGCGTAAGCGGGTAATTGAACTTGAAGGTGGCCATGTAATCCGCGATCAAGTTCGTGGTGTTTATGGATATGCGGGATAGGGGCCAAAAATGAGAGCTGGATTTTTATTTAGTGAAGTAAGAATTGGTCTGCGCCGAAATCTAACTATGACTTTTGCAGTAATGATTACAGTTGCTATCTCTTTAACACTTCTTGGTATTGGCCTACTTGCTAATTCGCAAGTGCGCGTAATGAAAGATTATTGGTATGACAAGATTGAAGTTTCAGTATTTCTCTGTGGTTCACTTTCAGAATCACCTTCATGCGCAAGTGGTCCAGTCTCACAAGAACAGAGAGACACCATTAAGGCCGATATCGAGGCACTTCCAGTTGTAGATAAGGTCTATTACGAATCACAATCAG
>WLIM01000096.1 GCA_009702205.1 Actinomycetota bacterium
AAAGAGCGCTGCGCCAAAGGCCATAAGTGCGCCAACTTGAATAATCATTGCGACAAAAACAAGAACTGCTTTCCCAATGAAGTAAGAGATTGGCGAGACCGGAGTTCCGCGAAGTCGTTTTAGCGTTCCAAAATCTCGCTCAATTGGAATCATGATGGCAAGTTGTTGGAATCCAGTATTAACAAGTCCGGAGGCAATCATGCCGGCTACAAAGTATTGGCTAAAAGTTACGCCCGGTGCAAGATCACCTTTGAACACGGAGCCAAAAATGAAGAGCAACATAACTGGAAAGAGAAGAGTAAAAACTACTGATTCACGTTGGCGCATAAACTGTTTAATCTCTAGGCCACCACGTAGGAAGCCAACTTTGATTATGTTTGGTCTCATGATTGGCCAATCATCTTCAAATAAATATCTTCTAGCGAAGGTCGTATAACAGTTAATTCTGGTACTTCGCCACCAAATTTTGCTGAAAGTTTTGCAACTTCGGCTGCTGGAAAATCGCTTTCAATTTCCTGTTTCGCCCCATTCTCAAACCAACCAATGCGAGCTTTTGCGGTATTTCGGCCACCAAGATTTTCTGGAGTAGATATTTCAATTATTTTTCCATCGACTATTACTGCGACGCGATCGGCTAGCGCCTCGGCTTCATCCAAGTAATGGGTTGTCAGCAAAATTGTGGTTCCCTCATCGCGTAACTTTCGAATTAAATCCCAGAATGCTCGTCTAGCTTCTGGATCAAAGCCTGTCGTTGGCTCATCTAAAAAGAGAATCTCTGGGTTGCCGATAATCCCTAGCGCAACATCTAGGCGACGTCGTTGACCACCGGAAAGACTTTGAATTCGGGCGTTTTTTTTCTCGCCTAAACCGACATCGTGAATTACAGATTCCGGGTCACGGGGATTGGAATAGTAATTAGCGAAGTGATGGACAGTTTCAGAGACCGATAAATCTTGGGCGTCATTTGTAGATTGCAGAACAATGCCAATGCGATTTCGCCAGGCCCAACCATCGTTTCCGAGTTTTGCGGGATCTTGGCCAAGAACTTGAACGTCACCGCTGTCGCGATTGCGGTAGCCCTCGAGAATTTCTACGGTGGTTGTCTTGCCGGCGCCATTTGGTCCAAGGATTGCGAAGATTTCACCTCTTGAAACATCAAGGTCAATCCCGGCGACTGCGTCCTTAGAACCATTTGCCTTCGTTGTGTAGGTCTTTCTAAGACCACGAATAGAGATTGCTAATCCAGCTAAGTCGTTTACCACGTCAATATCTTGCCCTATAAGTTGGGAATATCGGAATGCTCGCGAGAGAATATGAGAGTGAGCCCCCGTAGAAACCATCCCAAGCGGTCCCAGAAACGGGCCTCCAACAATGATGAAGAGCGCGATATTTCATTATCGAGCGAAACTGTGGAAGAACACTCTGAAGGCGTGTACCGAGTTCGCAGAATTACCGGATCCACTTCAACAAAACCATATCGCTGTCCAGGATGTGACCAGACGATTCCAACAGCAACCCCACATACGGTGGCTTGGCTAGAAGAAGATGTTGAATCTAGACGGCATTGGCACACAGTTTGCTGGACCAAACGGAATGATCGAAAGCCTAGAACGCTTCGACCTAAAGGTGCGCCGCGCTATTAACCAATTCTTAGCCGATACCTTTTGAGTGCAGAGTCTTTATCGCAAACTTAATAAATTTATCTGCAAACTTAGTTCGACCAAATGAAGTGAAAACGATTGGAATATTAAATAAAGTTTTCACAACTGTTCTTGGATAAGTAAATTCCAGTAGACCTTCTGGGCCATGAATTCGCCCATAACCACTGTCTTTAACGCCACCAAATGGCACTGAGGCAATCGCTGCAAAAGCAATTACAGAGTTAACTGAAACCATTCCGCATTGAAGTTGTGCGGCAATCTTCTCGCCATTTCGCTTAGACCAAACTGATGCAGCAAGGCCATATCTGGTCGCATTAGCCAGGCGTATCGCCTCTGAAATATCAGCCGTTCTGTTAATTACAAGAGTTGGCCCAAAAGTTTCTTCGGTTACTGCCAAAGAATCTTCTGGAACATCAATCATGATTACAGGTTCAACATAAGGCGCTTTTACTGAGTCAACACCACCAACTACAAACTTTCCACCTTTTGCCGCAGCATCATCAATGTGACTCTGGATTACCTTTAATTGCGATGGCATTGTTGCTGGGCCGTAATTTCCATCCTTACCTGGATGAACTTGCTTGGCTAATTCCGAAATCTTGGCGATGAATTTATCGGCTACTTCATTTACTACATAAACTCGTTCGGCGCCGATACAGGTCTGTCCGGCATTAGACATTGCAGACCAGAGTGCGTATTCAGCCGCGCGATCTATATCCGCATCTGCTGCTACTAAAACTGGATCTTTGCCGCCACATTCAAGAACAACTGGAACCATTCGTTCGGCGCAGGAAGCGGCAACTTTCTTAGCTGTTCTAGTTGAGCCAGTGAATGAAACTTTATCTACTGCAGATTCTGTAAGTGCTTTCCCGGTTTCAGGTAATCCGGTTATGCAAGTAAAGATATCGGCAAATGGTGCAATACTTTCAAAACTTGTTGCAAGCCAATGCCCAACTCCAGGTGTGTATTCACTTGGCTTAAATACAACAGTGTTTCCAGCTGCAAGTGCGTAGGCAATTGAACCCATAGGTGTAAAAATTGGATAGTTCCATGGTCCGATTACTCCGACAACTCCCATTGGAACTCGAGTTACATTTGTTTTCATATTGAACATCAATAAACCAGATGGACGATGTTGCTTTGAAAGCACACTTTCTGCGTGCTTTGCAGCCCATGCTAAATGGCCCAGTGCAAGAGTTGCTTCAAGTGTTGCATCGCTAACTGGCTTTCCGGTTTCGCTGCGAATTATTTCAGCAACCTCATCAATTCGATTTGTTATCTCGGCCGCCCACTTCAGTAGAACTTTACGTCGGCCACGAAAACCAAGGGCCTGCCAGGCCAAACTGGCTGTGCGGGCACGGTCTACTGCTTCACGCACTTGGGCGGCTGAAGTATTGGGATAGCTGGCGATCACACTTGCATCGACTGGATTGTGGCTCTCAAAAACGTTAGATGTAATAGTTTCCATTGCGTAAGACTAAACTTATTTCGTGTCAGAGTTAATACGTCCCAGCACCGTTTTGCCGGCAAATAGGCGTCCAATAACAATTCATACGGCTGACGGGCTTAAGTTAATTGGGGAAGTAGCTTCGCCAATAGGAGATTGCAAGGGATCAATCTTGGCTCTGCATCCACTGCCAACGGCTGGCGGAATGATGGACAGCCACGTTTACAAGAAAGCTGCGAATAGATTGCCGGCAATGGCAGGAATAGAAATTATCCGATTCAATACTCGTGGCACCACTTCGCAAGCAGGAACAAGTGATGGCAGTTTCGGAGAAGGCGTCACTGAGAAATTCGATGTTGAAGCGGCAATTGAATTTTCATTTAAGGAATTGGGAGTCGAAAAACTCTGGGTGATGGGCTGGTCATTTGGAACTGATCTTGCCCTTAAATTTGCAAGAGATCCGAGAGTGATTGGGCTAATTCTATTAAGTCCACCACTTAGAACTTCTGAAGTTAGCGATTTAGAATTTTGGGCGAAAGATGGCAGACCAATTACTGCGCTAATCCCAGAGTTCGATGATTACCTAAAACCCGAAGCGGCAGCCGATGCATTTAAAGTTGTTTCACAAATTGAGCTTATAAATGTTGATGAAGCAAAGCATCTTTGGGTGGGAGAACCTGCTGTCTATCGAGTCTTGAGCGAAATAACAAAAATTATTTCACCAGAAAGTTTGCCGCTTCCAACGGAAATTTAACTCTTATCCGCCTTTGGATATACAACTTCATCAAGAATTAACAAGACTGCAGCAGCAATAGGAACTGCAAGAATTCCGCCAACTAGGCCAAGAAGTGATGTTCCAATAAGTGCCGCAATGATAGTTACAAG
>WLIM01000097.1 GCA_009702205.1 Actinomycetota bacterium
AAATGCAACCCGCAAATTACTTCCGCTATTTACTGATCCAAGTAAAACAAAGATGAATTGCATAAAGCAAACGGTTACTGACATCAATAATCGAGCCTGGGTTCATCACATCCCCCGCCTTATGCTGCTAAGTAATCTGGCTTTAATCACCGGCACGAATCCCCAAGAGTTTCTCGATTGGATGCGCGAAGTATTTATCGATGCCTCTGAGTGGGTTATGGTTCCAAATGTAATTGGTATGGGTGTGCACGCCGATGGCGGTGCGATGATGACAAAACCATATGCCGCAGGTGGTGCCTACATCTCTCGAATGTCTAACTATTGCAAGGGATGCGAATACAACCCAAAGCTTCGAATCGGTGAGACCGCTTGTCCATTCACAACTCTGTACTGGGATTTCTTAGATCGCCACAAAGAAACATTCGCCAAAAACCATCGCATGAGCCAACAATTTTTTGGTCTCAATCGCCTTAGTGATCTACCTGAACTTAAAGTGCGCGCAAAGGAAGTATTAGAAGGGCTTGAGCTGGGTGAGGTTTAAGCGAAGTTAAATCTATGACTCGAAGTCACCGTACTGAAGTATTTCCCACAGCCCATTTGCAACATCCGCGAGTTGCTTGACCCAAAAACACCCTTTGTTATTCTTGGCCAATGAAGAGAGCAACTCTGGTAATCCTTGCACTTGCAGCAACATTTGCACTGACTAGTTGCGGTGGCGACGACGATGATGGCGCAGCAATTACAGTCACATATTCACAATGCATGCAGGTAGAAGCCGCAAAGCTATTGGATGAAACCGGATCAAACGCCGACTACGCCAACGAAATGGCAGCAAAGGCTTGTGAAGCGCTTAAGTAGTTAGCTCGGAAAAAGTAATTAATTTGGTTAACTCTTAATTGATGAGCAAGTCCCAATTTTCTAAGAATTTATCCATCCAACCATTCTTAATGCCAGGTACATCAAAAGGATATTCTGAAGATATCCAACGCATCTCAGATTCGTTATGTGCTTGTCCTTTTGCTCCAGGCTTAGTCAGCCAGGCTTGATATGAAGCTTGGACAACCTTTGCTACTTGCTTGGCAGGAACTATGTAAACAGATGAATTCTCTTTACTCAATGCAACAAAACAATAGTACAAATCTTTTTCGATGATACCTTCGTGCTTTTCTTTCATGTGCCACTTAAGTCGAGCGCCTTTGTCAATCGTCGCCTTCACCTGAATTAAAATTGGACGCCCACCATCTAGCGGGTTAACTAAAATATCTGCCTTTCGAGTTCCTCTTGGCGCCTGTGATGCTAAGACACCTTGCTCGAGCAATCTGGAAAGTACAAGGTGCTCGCCTGCTGCGCCAATTAAATTCTTATCCGTGCTCATGCCCAAATCCTACTAATCTGGCGAGTCGATCCCACCTATTGTCAGTGTGCCTTCCTATGATTCTCGTCGGAGGCAATACGTGGCATATAAATCAAAGAACTATAAAGAACCAACAAATCCGGTGGGCAATGTTGCTGAGTTGTTCGCTGGTGTTGGCGGCTTTCGCATTGGCTTGGCTCGTGCTGGCTGGAAAACGGTTTTTTCTAATCAATGGGAACCTGCAACGAAAGTTCAACACGCCTCCGATGTTTATGTCGCAAGATTTGGCGAAGAGGGTCATAGCAACGAAGACATTGCAAAAGTTGAGTCCTTGCCAAAGAATATTGATTTACTTGTAGGAGGATTTCCTTGCCAAGATTATTCTGTTGCCAAAACCTTAAATAGTTCTAAGGGGCTTAAAGGTAAAAAAGGCGTTCTTTGGTGGGAAATCTTGCGCCTCGTTCATCAACAAAAACCAAAATTCATATTCCTTGAAAATGTTGATCGCCTACTCAAATCTCCTTCTAACCAACGTGGCCGCGACTTTGCAGTAATGCTTAAAACTCTCGGTGATGAGGGTTATACGATTGAATGGCGCGTAGTTAATGCGGCCGAATATGGATTCCCACAACGCCGAATTCGTGTGTTTATTGTGGCAACTAAAAATAAAGCTGGAAAGAAGAGAGGAACCCCAGAAAGCATTTTAAGTAAATCTGGAATCCTGGCTCGAGCTTTGCCTGTTGAAAAAATAGTTGAATACTTAACTGAAATTGAACTATCCGATGAGGCGGATCGAATTAGTTCTCACTTCAATAAGGGCGGTGGCAAAAGTCCATTCATGAACTCGGGATACTACGAAAATGGCATCGCTTTCACTTACAAATCCACGGCAAAACTATCAAGTAGTTCAATGGTTCTAGGAGATGTTCTCCAACCTGACTCTCAAATTCCAGACGAATATTGGGTTGAAGATAAGCGCTTAAAGGAATGGAAATACCTAAAAGGTGCTAAAAGTATTGAACGTACTCACAAAGGAAGCGGAACTACTTATAACTATGCCGAAGGCAAGATGGCCTTCCCGGATCTGCTAACAAATCCAAGTAGAACTATTTTGACTGGCGAAGGTGGAACTACGCCATCCCGTTTCAAGCACATAATTCAAACAAAAAATGGCTTTCGCCGACTAACTCCGGTGGAACTTGAAAGACTTAATGGCTTTCCGGATGACTGGTCTAAATACGATTCCAATGGAAAACAGGTATCTGATGCAAAGAGGGCTTTCTTTATGGGGAATGCGTTGGTAATTGGATTAATTGAGATAGTTGGAAAAGTTATTTCTTTTGATTTAAAAATAGAAGACTAAAGAGCCTCCTTCTCTTGTGTAATCATCTTATTCCAAATGGCTTTCTCGACTGTGCTTAGATTGTCATAAATTGGGAGATCTTTCTTCTTCGTTCCAAATAATTCGGTTTTCGGCCAAATTTCTCCATCACTGGAATTGTTTACTCCTAAGATAATAATTGGTGTTGGAATACTAAAATTAACATGTGGAAGCACGTTTAGTACTTGATCAAATGTGACTACCGTGGAGTCCATAGCCCCCCAATTCTTTAAGCTAACTTCGCTAACCAATAACACTCCAAGCTTTATCATTTGAGATTCATCTAAATATTTACTTTCCGACATTACACTCAATCGAAGTAAGTTCTGAGCAAGAACTCCTGCGTTGTTAAAGCTAATTTCTAGCCCAATTTTATCTTTTCTGAAATCCATAGACCAATATGGAACTTTATCGGCTTTGGATAATTTTTCCGTTCCTTGCCTGAGCACATAAACCTGTGAATCCCATCCGCCGATTTCCTTAAACTTGGAATTAATAATGTTATTCAATACATCCTGCGCTCCTACAGGAGGCTTGTAAAAATTCTTTCCGCTTTTCGCACCTGCTTGCCACTTCTCTAAATTCGTGATTTGCTGGCGCAGGATGTCGCTTCTAGTTATTGATTTTACTACTTTCAATATTTCAGCCCAGGCGATATCCGCGGCGCTAACGTGTTCGAGGCCATGACGAAAACTGTGGGGCGTGTAATCCATTAAGTACCTTCTTTAGGTGAATGACTTACTATAGAACAGCAGGTCAATCTCGGATAGACCCAATGCCGCCCAAGTACGATTGTGTTAGATTCATTGCATGAAGCCACTCGGGATTATCTTTGTGCTATTAGGCCTATTTCTTACATTGTTGGGATTTGTTTCATACGCCTCGGATATCCAATTAATTGTGGCATTTATAGGGATTTGTATGGCTGGTATTGGTGCAATCATGATTTCTGTTGCTGGAATTAAGAATGATTTATTCTCGCTTTATCAGTGGGTAAAAAAAGATAAGTAGCAGCGACTAAAATATTGCGGAATCGCAAACTTTATTTGGTTATCTGTCTTAACCCGCAAAGTTATTCTGTAAGCGCCCTTGTGTTCCGACATCTGCTTTGAATAACGAACCTGCAAGTGGCTCTTCGCCTTTTACGAAATCTTCATAGGTAGGTACGGCGCAGGTGATGTAAAGAGTTGAAAGATCTGGGCCACCGAATGCGCAATTTGTGACAAGGGTTGCGGCGAGATCAA
>WLIM01000098.1 GCA_009702205.1 Actinomycetota bacterium
GATTCGCTCATTTCTATCCTCTTCTATTGTTTTATATCGATGTTAATTAATTTGGAAAAAGTGTTGGGGCAACGCCAGGAACTTTTGGAGTACAGATATAGGTCTTACCCCAATCGGCGCCAGGATTAGCAACGCCATCATGCGCAGATGTAATTACCATTTGTTCAAAGTTTGGGCCAACGAAGGCGCAACTTGTAACCATTGGAACTGGCATCTGGATTACATCAGTAATGTTGAAATCTTTATCGAAGCGACGCAGACAAGAGCCATTCCAAAACGCAACCCAAATTCCATCTTCAGCATCGATACACATGCCATCTGGCAGACCTTGCGAATCATCAGTAATGCGCCAGCGAACTTGGCGATTTGTTAATTCACCATCTGCGTAATCAAAGGTATCGATTGATTTAGCCATAGTGTCGATGTAATACATAGTCTTACCATCGGCCGACCAAGCAAGTCCGTTACTTAACCAGACGCCATCTAGAACGCGAGTTAACTTCTTTCCATCTTTATCCAAGCGATATAACCCGCAGCCATTTGGATGAGCTGCCCAGTCATAAGGCATGTTTCCTAAAAATAGGTGGCCATCTGGTGCAACCTTTGCATCATTCCAACGATTTTGAAAAGGTGCATCTGCGCCATCAGCATCAAGGCGAGTTGGTAAATTCTTGATTGATCCATCTGGCATACGACGCACTGGACCATTTGCAGTTCCTAGAATTTCAGAACCATCTACTGCTGGGATTACGAAAGAAACTTCTTCTGGCATTTCATATGAACTTGTCTTACCAGTCTCAAGATTTCGGCGATGAACTAACTTCCCGTAAATATCTACCCAGAGAACTTCCGAATTATTTGGTCCTATTGCGACCGGACCTTCACCAACATGACATGGGCGCTCGTCCCAAAGTTTAAGATTAATGTCATAACTCATACGGGCACTATAAAGGATGAAGTCCTTCGACTACTATCTCGTAATGAAGATTAGGAGATTCGATGTCCGCAGCTAACCTGACAAGTTTCCAGGGGCAAGTAGTTCTAGTTACCGGCGCTGCAAGCGGAATTGGTAAGGCGGCTGCCGAACTCATAGCTGCCCGCGAGGGAAACGTTATTTGCCTCGATCTAAATGAGGCCGGCTTAAAAACTACCGTCGCTGAGATAACTGCGGCTGGTGGCAAGGCCAGCTATAAAACTTTGGATGTCTCTTCACAAGCCGGCGTCAAGAAAGTTATCGCCGAAATTCTCACCGAACACGGTCAGATTCATGCGCTCGCAAACTCTGCGGGAATATCTGGTCCAACAGGTAAGCCTGTTGAAGAAGTTGAGTGGGCAGCTTTTCAAAAAACTATTGAAATCAATTTATTCGGAACAGTTTGGTTGACTCAAGAGTTAATGCCATCGATGAAGGCAAATAAATATGGCCGCATCGTTCACCTAGCTTCAATTGCAGGCAAAGAAGGAAATCCTGGAATGTCTGCTTACAACTCTTCAAAAGCTGGCGTCATCGGCTTTGTAAAAGGCGTTGCCAAAGAGTGTGCAACATTTGGAATCACAATTAACGCAGTTGCTCCCGCAGTAATTCGCACACCAATTAATGAAACAGTTGCACCAGATGTTCAGGCATATATGGTTTCTAAAATTCCAGTTGGCCGACTTGGTGAGCCAAATGAAGTTGCTGAAATAATCGCATTTGCCGCTTCCAAAGCTTGCTCATTTACAACTGGATTCACTTTCGATGTTTCAGGTGGCCGGGCTACCTACTAATGTCAGATTTAATCGCCGGAGTTTGTCCAGTACTTAGCGTTCCATTTACCGATTCTGGTGAAGTTGATTACGAGAGTTTTGAGAGCCTTGTTAAATGGATAATTTCTACTGAATCTAAATCAGTTCTTTTCTTTGGTGTTGCAAGTGAAAATATTAAATTAAGCGATCCCGAACGATATAAATTATTAGAGATTTTGCTTGAAACGCGCAAGGGAAGCGGGCTAAAAGTAATCGCCTCAGTTGCAGACCATGCATCAGAGCTAGCGGTTAAGCGCGCTCGAGATTATGAAGCCATGGGTGCAGATTTAATTAATATTTTGCCACCATCATTCTTTAATCCAAACGCAGAACAGATTCGCTTTCATCTTGCCCAAATTTTGGCTGCTGTAAAAATCCCAGTAGTTATCCAACACTTGCCACAAGCAGGAGGCATGGCAGATGTTGCTGACCTACTGACATTGGCCGATGAATTCCCTAATTTGAAAATTGTTAAATGTGAATCAAATCCACCTGCGGATTCCATTAAGCGAGTTGCTGAAATTACAAAAGGCAAAGTTCAAACTTTGATTGGCTGGGGCGGAATTTTCTGGGACTCTGGCGATGCCGCTGGAGCAAAGGGTATTCAACCTGGTTGTGGCGTAACTGATTTATATAAGTGGAGCGAAGCTGCTTTAGTTGCTGGAGATAGAACTGAATTCCTAAGACGTTTAAATACTTTTATTCCTTGGATTACAAGTTGGATTGGTAATCTGGAATTGCTTATCGCAGTTGAAAAGCACATCTTATTTAGACGAGGAATAATTAAATCGGATTACTGTCGCCATCCGACAATGGCAATTACCGATAAGGCGAGAGCTGAAATCGAAGAGTGTTTAGCGCTGATCGCAAAGGTGGAAGCTGGCAATGGCTAAAACTTTCGATCTCTTTACTTTTGGCGAAACTCTTGCACTGTTTATGACGACCGATACTGATTCGGTAATCACTGCCCAAAATTATTCAATGACAGCCGCTGGAACAGAAGCAAATGTTGCTGTAGCAGCCCACCAACTGGGCTTAAAAGTTTATTTCCAAACAAAACTCGGTCCTGATGAATTAGGGATAGCGGTAAGCAATAAGTTCGCTGAAGTTGGGTTAGAGACCAAACACTTTATAACTTGCGAGAATTACACCGGTGCCTTAGTTAGAAATCATGGCGGCACCCAGCCATTCGTTAACACCTATTTGCGTAGATGCAGCGCTGGTTCAACTTTTGCACCAGCAGATTTAGATGAGGCTGCCTTGGCTAAATCCAAATGGCTTCACGTCACCGGAATTAGTGTTGCAATCTCGGATACCAGCAAGAACGCCGTTATTCGTGCTTTGGAAGTTGCCCGCGCAAATAAGGTTGGAATCAGCTTTGATTTAAATTATCGAAAGAAGTTATGGGATGAAGAAATTGCGAGTACAACTCTTAAATCAATTATTAAAGATTTAGATGTTGTAAGTGGTGGCGTTGATGAATACGAAATAATCTTCGGCTCAAAAGATCCAGAAGAGAATTTGTCGAGGGTTGCAGCACTTGGAGTTAAGACTGCGATCATGACGGCTGGACCAGGTGAGATGAGAATTTTGCATGATGGTAGACGTTTTGACTTCACGCCAACAAAGGTAAAACTCGTTGATCCTGTTGGGTCAGGTGATGCATTTATTTCCGGAACTATTTCGGGACTTATAGGCGGACTTTCTATTGAAGATGCAATTGCGCAAGGAAGCAAATGCGGCGCAGCCGTCGCGGCAACAAGAGGGGATTGGGCCCTTATGATTACCGGTGAGAACGGTGTTTTGAAAGCTATAACGAGCGGAGTGCTAAATGTCTAGCAATAACAAGGAACTTTCATTCGACTCTGGCTTAGTTGCAATCATTCGCACTAAGACAGCCGATGAAGCTCGCGCCGCAGCAACTGCGCTTATTGCATCCGGCGTTGATGTAATTGAATTTACAACCACAACTCCTGCTGTTTTTGATTTGATTGAAGAGTTTGCATCAAATACTTCAAACACTGGTGTCCATGTTGGACTTGGTACCGCAATGAATCGTTCACATGTTTTATCCGGAAAAGATGCAGGTGCAAAATTCGTAATCTCACCTCACACTTCACAAGAAGTAATTGAGGCCACAAAACAGGCCGGTTTAATTTCGATTCC
>WLIM01000099.1 GCA_009702205.1 Actinomycetota bacterium
CATTGCCCTAACGGGCGGCATCGGCTCGGGCAAGTCCCGGGCCGCTGCCATTCTCGAAGAGTTTGGCGCACATTCAATCAGTGCAGATAAGTTAGCTCGCGAGGTGCTTGAACGAGGCGAAAATGGTTACAACGAAGTTGTTGCTTACTTCGGAGATGAGATCCTCAACGAGGGCCAAATTGATCGAAAGAAGTTAGCAGAAATCGTTTTCAACGATTCCAAACAATTGGAAGTATTGGAATCAATTACCCATCCATTGATTAGAGCGAAGTTTGTCTCGGAAATGCGTGCCTTGCCGGAGAACGCAGTAGTTGTTTATGAAATTCCTTTGCTCGCCGAATCAATCTCAAGACAAAAGCAATTAGATTTCGACCATGTGATTGTCCTTGAGAGTCACGTTGAGATAAGAGTGACCAGGTTAATTGAACGCGGCTTAAGTGCAAAAGAGGCACAGTTGCGAATTGCTAATCAGCATTCAGATGAGCAAAGAAAAGAGATCGCAACTCACTTAATCAAAAACGAGGGATCTTTAGAAGAATTAATAAATGCACTTTCTCAGTGGTGGAGTAAATTCATTTCACCAGAGATTGCTAAGTAAAGTAGCGTTGATAGATGCGTCCTGAGATCAGCCGTAAAATGCGGCCATTCAAAGTAATCAGTGATTTTTCACCAGCTGGAGACCAGCCAACTGCGATTGCTGAATTAACTCAAAGATTATTGAATAAAGAAAAAGATGTTGTTCTACTAGGTGCTACTGGAACTGGAAAATCAGCAACGGCGGCTTGGTTGATTGAAAAACTACAACGTCCAACATTAGTGCTTGCGCCAAATAAGACGCTTGCTGCGCAATTGACTCATGAGTTTCGAGAACTTTTACCGGATGCTGCTGTTGAATATTTTGTTTCTTATTATGATTATTATCAGCCAGAAGCGTATGTTCCACAGACCGACACTTTTATTGAAAAAGATTCATCCATAAACTCTGAAGTAGAGCGCTTACGATATTCGGCAACCCACTCCCTGTTGACGCGCAGGGATGTAATAGTTGTATCAACAGTTTCCTGCATCTACGGATTAGGAACGCCACAGGAATATGTGGATGCGATGCTCGAAATCAATGTTGGAGATACTTTTGAGCGGAACAAGCTTTTACGCCGATTTGTAGATATGCAGTATTCGCGAAATGACGTGGCTTTTGAACGTGGAACATTTCGGGTGCGTGGCGACACTATTGAAATCATCCCGGTTTATCAAGAAACAGCATTACGAATAGAAATGTTCGGGGATGAGATTGAAAGAATCCTGACTCTTCACCCGATTACCGGAGAAGTTTTAGCAGAAGATACCCAGGCATTTATATTTCCAGCCTCACACTATGCGGCAAGTAAAGAAACGATGGAGCGGGCAATCTCTGAAATTGAAGGTGAACTTGCACTGCAGCTGGAGCTATTTGAAAAACAAGGAAAACTTCTAGAGGCGCAGCGACTTCGGATGCGAACCACTTTTGATATCGAAATGATTAGGCAATTGGGGTACTGCTCTGGAATCGAGAATTATTCGAGGCAGATCGACGGACGAACACCGGGATCAGCGCCTAACTGCTTATTGGATTACTTCCCAGAAGATTTCCTGTGCATCATTGATGAATCACATGTAACTGTTCCGCAGATAGGCGCTATGTTTGAAGGAGACTCATCTAGAAAACGCACATTAGTTGAACATGGTTTTAGATTGCCAAGTGCAATGGATAACCGTCCATTGAAGTGGGCTGAATTTTTAGAAAGAGTTGACCAAAAAGTTTATCTATCAGCAACTCCTGGAAAATATGAATTGGGAGTAGCCGACGGTGTCGTTGAGCAGGTAATCAGACCTACAGGATTAATTGATCCGAAGATTGTTCTCAAGCCAACTACTGGTCAAGTGGATGACTTAATTGCCCAGATAAGAATTAGAAGCGAAAAAAATGAGAGAGTTTTAGTAACAACTTTAACCAAAAAAATGTCAGAAGATTTGACAGATTATTTATTAGAGATGGATATTCGAGTTAGGTACTTACATTCAGAGGTAGATACTTTGCGAAGAGTTGAACTCTTGAGAGAATTACGTCTGGGAGAATATGACGTCTTAATTGGTATTAACTTATTGCGTGAAGGATTGGACCTACCGGAAGTATCACTTGTAGCAATTCTGGATGCAGATAAAGAAGGATTCTTAAGATCTACGACTTCGCTTATTCAAACGATAGGTAGAGCCGCTCGAAACGTCTCTGGTGAAGTTCATATGTACGCCGATAAAATTACAGATTCAATGCAACGAGCTATCGATGAAACTAATAGGCGCAGAGAAAAACAAGTCGCATATAACACCGAAAGAGGGTTAGATCCACAACCACTACGTAAGCGCATTGCTGACATCACGGATTCCATAACCAGGGAAGAGGAAGATTCTGAGCAATTACTAGCGAAAGCGAACCGGAATAACCGAGGCTCAGATCCGTCTATAGGGGGATTCAAGAGCAAGAATCTGCTCGCCGGGAAAGGTGGAGCGGCATTACCTAAGATGGAGTTATTGGATCTGATTGAATCCTTGACCGCTCAAATGCGATCAGCTGCTGAAAACCTCCATTTTGAGTTAGCTGCGCGTTTGCGAGATGAGATTCATGATTTAAAACGCGAATTGCGCGGAATGGAGACGGCCGGATTATGAGCGACCACCTGATTGTAAGAGGAGCACGGGAACATAATCTAAAAAATATTTCAATTGAAATTCCCAGAAACTCACTTGTGGTCTTTACTGGATTATCCGGCTCTGGTAAATCAAGTTTAGCTTTCGATACTATTTTTGCAGAAGGACAGCGGAGATATGTTGAATCTTTAAGTGCATATGCTCGACAATTTTTGGGTCAGTTGGATAAGCCCGATGTTGATTTTATAGAGGGACTTTCACCAGCTGTTTCGATTGACCAAAAGTCTACAAACCGTAATCCAAGATCAACGGTGGGAACGATTACTGAAGTCTATGATTATTTTAGGTTGCTATATGCAAGAGCCGGAAAACCTCATTGCCCGAAGTGCGGAGATGAAGTTTCTCGTCAGTCGCCCCAACAAATAGTTGATCAGATTTTGGCACTTCCTGATGAAACTAAATTTCACGTGCTTGCGCCAATTGTCCGCGCACGCAAGGGTGAATTCGTAGATCTATTTAAAGATTTAACTTTACAAGGATTTTCAAGAGCTAGAGTCGATGGGAAAGTATTTACCTTAGATGAAATTCCAGAACTTAAGAAGCAGGAAAAACACACCATTGAAGTTGTAGTTGACAGATTAAGTGCAAAAGCAAGTTCACAACAGAGATTAACTGACTCTGTCGAAACAGCACTAAAACTTGCTAATGGAATTGTGATTCTGGAATTTGTTGATGAACCAGTTAAATCCCCAAACCGAGAAAAAAGTTTTAGTGAAAAAATGGCTTGTATGAAGTGTGAAATCTCAATTGAGGAGTTCGAACCGAGATCCTTCTCTTTCAACTCTCCTTTCGG
The DNA here is from genome assembly GCA_009702205.1 of Actinomycetota bacterium. Classification (GTDB taxonomy): domain Bacteria; phylum Actinomycetota; class Actinomycetes; order Nanopelagicales; family Nanopelagicaceae; genus AAA044-D11. Next base: position 3,539 of record WLIM01000099.1, read on the forward strand.
CGCTTGTGGGGAATGCGATGGAATCGGAACCCGATTAGTTGTTGATGAGGAGCTGGTGATTCCAGATGATTCGATTTCAATCTCTGAAGGTGCTATCGCACCTTGGTCGCTTGGGACTAGTTCTGAATATTTCGAAAGGTTATTAGAAGGATTAGGCAAGGAATTAACTTTCTCCATGGATGCTCCTTGGAAAAAATTGAGTGCCAAAGTTAAAGATGCAATTCTCAATGGTTATGATTTTGAAGTCCATGTTAAGTACCGGAATCGTTATGGAAGAACTCGTCAATACACAACAGGATTTGAAGGCGTAATTCCATTTCTTGAGCGTCGTCACGGCGAAACAGATAGCGACCAAAGTAGAGATCGCCTTGAGGCG